>DAIOVT010000018.1:12466-18542 GCA_036758885.1 Kineosporiaceae bacterium | reverse complement strand
CGCAACGGCGGGCGTGATGAGGACGACGAGAGGCCCCGGCGGACATCCGCCGGGGCCTCCTTGTCGTGTCAGCTGTCGATCAACCGCCGACGGCAGTCGAGATCTTCGGAACCAACTGGTCGATCGCGTACTTGGTGGCCAGCGTGGTGCCCAGCGAGTACGCCTGCGACAGGTCGCCGTCGATCACCACGGCATGACCGGCCTTGACCGCCGGGATCTGCTTCCACAGCGCGTCGTCGGTGATCTGCTTGGTGTCGATGAAGATCGGGAAGGCGACGATCAGGTCGGCGTCCAACTGGTCGAGCTGCTCGGAGGAGAGGTTCACCGAGAACCCGGTGGAGGCCGCCGGCAACGCGGCGATCTTCGGGCTCTGCACGAAGCCGAGCTTCTGCATGAACTGCACCCGGTCACTGCCCTCGACGTACGCGCCCCAGGTGTCGGACGTCCGGGTCGCCGCGGCGACCGTCTTGCCCTTCCAGGTCGGGTGTGCCGCGGCGGCGTCGGCGAACGCCTTCTCCACCTCGGCGAGCAGCTCCTTGCCCTTGTCCGGCACACCGAGCGCGGCGGAGATCATCTCCATCTGCTGGGTGCTGCTGGTCAGGTAGTTGTCCGCACCGGTGGGCACCGAGACCACGTTCGGCGTGATCTGCTTCAGCGCGTCGTACCGCTTCTGGTCACCCGAGCTCTTGGTGTCCAGGATCAGATCGGGCTGCAACGCGCCGATCGCCTCGTAGGACGGCTCCATGGTCTCGATCAGCGTCGGCGCGGTCTTGTACAGACCCTTCGCCCACGGGCCGACACCCTCGTTCTCCTTGCCGAAGCCCAGCCAGTCGGACGCACCGACCGGCTGGAAGCCCAGCGCCAGAACGGTTTCCGCGTCTCCCCAGCCCAGCGCGACGATCTTCTTGGGCTGCTCGGCAATGGTCACGTCACCGAACTTGGTCTTCACCGTGGCCGGGAACGCACCCGCAGCCGCGGACGACCCACTTCCGGAGTCGGTGGTGCTCGAGCTGTCGCTGGAGCCGCCCCCGCAGGCCGCCAGGACAAGAACCGCCGCCGTGGTCAGAACGGCCGTCACGCCGGCCCTGGCCCGTAACCTGAAGTGCTTCATTCATGCTCCGTGGGGGATGGGATTTACTGCCAGAACTGGCACGAGTGGACTTAGGTTAGCCTAAACTCTGCCGCGTGACCGGTCCTTCATCCTCCAGCAGCGGAGCCCTCGCCGAGCCGGCGAAGGGCCAGCTCACGACGGACGACGCGAGCGACATCGCCCCTGACGGCTCGCCCGCCGGAGCCAATCCCGGCCGGGCCCTCGGCATCGGATCCCGGCTCGCCTGGTGGCTGCTGGCCTTCGCCGTCCTGATCGTGATCGCCTTGGCCAGCCTGGCCATCGGCTCGCGCTCGATACCTATAGATACGGTGTTCCGCGCACTCACCGAGGGCCGCGACGGCAGCACCGACGTGGCCGTGGTGCTCGACGGCCGACTGCCGCGTACCGCGATCGGCCTGCTCGCCGGGATCGGCCTCGGCGTCGCCGGGGCGATCATCCAGGCGGTGACCCGTAACCCGTTGGCCGACCCCGGAATCCTCGGCGTCACCTTCGGCTCGGCGTTCGCGGTCGCCCTCGCCGTCGGCATCTTCGGGCTGACCAGTCCGATCAGCTACGTCTGGTTCGCCTTCGGTGGCGCTCTCGTCGCCACCGTGGTCGTCTATCTCATCGGCGCCACCGGCAGCGGATCGGCCTCACCCGCCCAGCTGACCCTGGCCGGCATGGCGCTCGGCGCCGTGCTCTCCGGGATCATCTCGGCGATGGTGCTCAGCGACCCGGCCGGCTTCCAGGCGATGCGCGCGTGGGAGGCCGGCTCGATCGCCAACCGGCCCTGGGAGACGCTCGCCCCGGTGTGGCCGTTCATCATCGGCGGAGTGATCGTGGCGCTGCTGATCACCCCGTCGCTGAACGCCGTCGCCCTCGGCGACGACCTGGCCGCCGCCCTCGGTGCCGACGTCAACCGCACCCGGGCCTTCGCCCTGATCGCGGTCACCCTGCTCGCCGGCGGTGCTACCGCGATCGCCGGCCCGATCGCCTTCGTCGGTCTGATGATCCCGCACATGGCGCGCTGGATCGTCGGCCCCGACCAACGCTGGATCGTCGGCTTCTCGATCGTCCTGGCACCCAGTCTGCTGTTGCTCGCCGACATCATCGGGAGGGTGATCATGCGGCCCGGCGAACTCCAGGTCGGTATCGTCACGGCATTCATCGGGGCCCCGGTACTGATCGCCCTGGTCCGCCGGCAGAAGGCGACCGGGCTGTGACCGCGCCGCCGCAGACGCGGCCCCAGCTGAACGAGGAGGGCCTCAGCCGGCTGCATCTGCCGGTGCCGGGCGGGGTGTTGCGCATCGATCGGCGGACGGCGATCGCCTCGATCGCGATCGCCGTCGCGGTGGTGCTGCTCTCGCTGGTCGCCCTGGGTCTGGGCGACCTGCGACTGTCGATCTCCCAGGTGGTCAGCGCGATCTTCAGCCCGGACGGCAGCTTCGCCAGCACCGTGGTTCGGGAATGGCGGATGCCGCGGATCGTCTGCGCGATCCTGTTCGGCGCCGCGCTGGCACTGTCCGGAGCGTTGTTCCAGTCACTGACCCGCAACCCGCTGGGCTCCCCGGACATCATCGGCTTCTCCTCCGGCTCGTACACCGGCGCCCTGATCGTGATGACCGTGATCGGCAGTTCGGTCGCCTCGGCCTCGATCGGCGCCCTGATCGGCGGGCTGCTCACCGCGTTCGTGGTCTACGGCCTCGCCTATCGCGGCGGCGTCCAGGGCTTCCGGCTGATCGTGGTCGGCATCGCCGTCACCGCGATGCTCACCGCCCTGAACACCTGGCTGCTGCTGCGTGCCGACACCGAGGTGGCGATGGCCGCCTCGATCTGGGGGGCCGGGTCGATCAACCTGGCCCGCTGGGGCGACGCGCTGCCGGTGCTGATCCTGCTGGTGGTGCTGCTGCCGATGGTGGCGGCACTGTCCGGAGCGCTGCGCGAGCTCGAGCTCGGCGACGACTCGGCCCGGGCCCATGGCGTGGACGCCGAACGCAGCCGGCTGGCGATCGTGGTGATCGCGGTGTCGCTGGTGGCGATCGTCACCGCCACCACCGGCCCGATCGCGTTCGTCGCCCTCTCGGCGCCGCAGATCGCGCGCCGGATCACCCGCAGCGCCGGCCTGCCCCTGGTCGCCTCGGCGCTGACCGGTTCACTGCTGCTGCTCGGCGCCGATGTCATCGCCCAGCACGTGTTGCCCGTCAATGTGCCCGTCGGCATGGTCACCGTCATCCTCGGTGGCGCCTATCTGATCTGGCTGCTCGTCCACGAAGCACGGAGGGTCCGTCGATGACGTCGTCCGCCCAAGGTCCCGAGCCGGCCAACGGCTCCACGGTCGATGAACAGGGGGTCGGTGGTGCCGGGGTCAACGACTCCGAGGCCGGCGGCTCGCCGCTCGGTGCCGGCCGGGCCAACGGCTCGAACGGGGCCAACCGCCTGCACGCCGACGCCGTCACGCTGGCCTACGACCAGCGGGTGATCTCCTCCGACCTGTCGGTGCAGATCCCGAACGACTCGTTCACGGTGATCATCGGACCGAACGCCTGCGGCAAGTCGACCCTGCTGCGGTCATTGTCCCGGCTGCTCAAACCCCAACAGGGTCAAGTGGTTCTGGACGGCAAGGCGCTGGTCGACTACCGCCCCAAGGAAGCCGCCCGGTCGATCGGCCTGCTGCCGCAGACCTCGATCGCACCCGAGGGCATCAAGGTCGCCGACCTGGTCTCCCGGGGGCGCTTCCCGCACCAGGGCATGATCCGCGCCTGGCGCCCGGAGGACGAGCGCGCCGTCAACGAGGCGATGAGCGCGACCGGCGTGGCACCGCTGGCCGGCCGTCTGGTGGCCGAGCTCTCCGGCGGTCAGCGGCAGCGGGTCTGGGCGGCGATGGCGCTGGCCCAGGAGACACCGATCCTGCTGCTCGACGAGCCGACCACCTACCTCGACATCTCCTTCCAGATCGAGTTGCTCGACCTGTTCGAGTCGCTGAACGAGCGTGGCACCACGATCGTCGCCGTGCTGCACGACCTGGGCCAGGCGACCCGCTACGCGACCCACCTGATCGCCATGAAGGCGGGCAAGGTGGTCGCCGAGGGGGCACCGGCCGAGATCGTCACCGCCGAGCTGGTCGAGGAGGTCTACGGGTTGCCCTGCGCCGTGATCACCGACCCGATCTCGGGCACCCCCCTGGTGCTGCCCAAGGGCGCCAAGCACCGCTGACCCGCCCGTGATCATGCAGAACCGCCTGCCCACCCATCCGTGATCATGCAGAACTGCACGCGCCTGCAGGAGGTTCGTGCAGTTCTGCATGATCACGGGTGAGGTGGGGCGTGATCATGCAGAACCGCCGTCCCCCGCACCCCAACCCCCGGCGTGATCATGCAGAACTGCACGCCCTGCACCCCAGACCCCAGCGTGATCATGCAGAACTGCACGGCGGCAGCGGGTCAGTGCCGTTCGATCACGCGCTTGACCAGGTAGCGTCCGGCGACCAGCCCGGCCGCGGCGGCCACTCCACCGACCGCGGCACCGGAACCGAAGATCACCGAGGCCTGCCGGCCGAACGTGAAGCCCTGCACCGGACGGGGATTGGAGATCAGCCGCAGGTTGCGCACCTCGACGGACGCATCGGCGGAGGTCTGCGGTCCCGGACGCAGCCGCAGGCTGATCAGGTGTTCGCCGGCCAGGCCGTCGGCGAGCATCAGGTACCTGCCCGACAACGGCACCCGGTGCCCGGCCAACGCGGTGAAGGACGGCGCGCCGTCCAGGTCGATGTCGATGATCTCCTGCCCGGAGCAGGCGTGCAGCCGCAGGTCGAACTCGACCAGTTCGTCGCCGCGTTCGGTGGTGAGCACCACCGCCGCGGCCTGATCCGCCTTGGCGCGCAACACCGTTCGCGGCACCGGACGCACCCCGCCGGTACGCCGGCGCACCGCCAGCGCGTCACCGAAACGGGTCAGCGGGTCGGCCGCGTGCCGGGTCAGCGCCAGCGGACGCTGCGGCAGTGCCGCGTAGTACCAGGAGTGCAGCTTCTCGGGATCCGCACCGGTCAGCGGTGACCAGCCGTAGCCGACACCGCGTTCCCGCTCCCGGATCGATCGCGCGTACCACTGCAGCGGGTACAGGTGCATCGCCATGACCGCCTTGACCGGATCCCGCGAAATACGAAGCGAGGCACCGAGTTGCACGTCGACCACCTCCGCCAGATGCGGTCGCAGGTGGTACGGCCGGCCGAAGGCCGAGGCGTAGGAGTCGACGAAGGTCTGCCCGGGCAGCCGCCCGGGTTCGAGCCGGGGCAGCACCACGTCGATCAGGTCGCTGGCGCCGCCGGCGCGGCTGAGCGGATCCTCCGGGGCGTCCAGCAGGGTCAACTGCTCCGGACGGCGCCCCAAACTCACTGCGGCGTGCGAGATCACGGCGCTGCCGTGGCTGTGCCCGATCAGATGCAGCCTGTTGTGCGAGCTGACCACGCCGGCCTCGTGCAGGGCCATGGCCAGGCGCCGTCCGTTGACCGGCGTGGCGCGCCGGGAGCGGTGCGCCTGGAAGATGTCGTTCTCGGTGGCCGAGTCGGCGAGCCATGAGTAGGCGAGCACCAGGTGGTCCGGGCCGAGATCGCTGAGCGCGGTGAGCAGGTCGCGGAAGTCGTCGATCAGCGCCCGGCCCCCGGGACCGACCAGCCGCGGGTCCCAGGCGGGCAGGTCCTGCACCCCGTCGACCGTGGCCAGCAACCGTTCCCGGGTACGGAAACCCGGCTGCCAGCCGTGTGCGAAGACGTGCACGATCCGGCGCCGCCGCGAGGTGCTGCTGAACTCTGCGGGTCGTACCGGGATGAAGTCGGCACCGTCGAAACGAGCCAGACGCTGCAGAGGAGAAGTGCGCACCACCCGTCCAGTATGCCAAGAGTTCTCTCGGCCGATGCCACCCTCACTCAGTCCCCACTCAGTCCGCGCTCAGTCCGCGCTCAGTCCGCGCTCAGTCCGCGCTCAGTCCGCG
>DAIOVT010000018.1:0-12366 GCA_036758885.1 Kineosporiaceae bacterium | reverse complement strand
CTCAGTCCGCGCTCAGTCCGCGCTCAGTCCGCGCTCAGTCCGCGCTCAGTCCGCGAAGGCTGCCGCAGTAGCCGCGGGTCTGATCGGCGAGGCCGGGCCGCACCCGTGGTCGCGGTGTTCAGGTGGTCGGTGTGATCCGCAGCAACTTGTCGTCGTCGCCGTTGCTGGTGGTCACGTAGAGGGCGCCGTCGGGGCCGAGCCGGGCGGCGCGCAGCCGGCCGTAGCGGTCGTTCACCTGTTCCGGGATCGTCACGGTGCGCACCGCGCCGGCCGGATCCAGTGTCAGCACAAGGAGTTTGGCGCCCTTGAGCGCGGTGATCACCAGCGCGCCGTTCCAGGCACCCCAGGCCGCGCCGTCCAGGAAGGCGGCCCCGCAGATCGCCTGCGTGGTCTCCCCCGACTGCCAGACCGCGGGGACGGCGCCGGGGAACCGCGCCGTGTCGGTCATCGGCACGCTCTCGTCGTAGCTGCTCTCGGTGCCGCCCTGCGAGGGGTCCCAGCCGTAGTTGGCGCCCGGACGGATCAGATTGACCTCGTCGTTGAACGACGGTCCGTGCTCGGCGGTGTAGATCTGGCCGGTTCCCGGGCGGATCGCCACGCCCTGCACGTTGCGGTGCCCGTAACTGTAGACGTACCGCTCGTGAACGTTGCCCGCCGAGGCTTTCGGGTTGTCCCGCAACGGTTCTCCGGTGGTCAGGTTGAGCCGCAACAGTTTTCCGCCGAGGTTGGTCAGGTCCTGCGGGTAGCTCGCCCGGGCGGTGTCGCCGGTGCCGACCAGCAGGGCGCCGTCCGGGGCGATCGTCGGCCGGCAGCCGGAGTGCCGTCCGCCCTGCGAGCTCGGCAGCCCGGTCAGCAGGTCGCGCACCTTGTCGGCGCGCGCGCCGTCCGCGGAGAGCTTCCAGGTGACCAGCCGGACGTCGACCCCGCCCGAACCGGTGTGGTTCTGACAGGTGGTGAACTGCCGGGTGCTGGCGAAGTCGGGGTGGATCACCATACCCAGCAGGCCGCCCTCGCCCGCCACCAGCAGGTCGGAGAAGTCGGCGGTGACGTGCCGCGAGGTGGCCCCGGGGCGGCTTCCGGAGAGCAGTGTGAACCGGCCGATCCGTTCGGAGACAAGCACTTTGCCGTCCGGCAGGAAACCGATGTCCCAGCCGTGCTCCAAACCTCCGGTGACCTCTTCGACGTTCAGCCTCGGCACCGCACCGGCCGCCGAGGGCGCGGCACCGGACGTCGGCACCGAGCCGGTGCCGGACGAACTCCCGGACGGCGCGGCGGAGCTGGGGACCTGACCGAGGTCGTCCGACCCGGAGCATCCCGCGAGCGCCAGCCCCGCAGCGGCGAGCAGGGCACCGGTCCGCCCGCCCCGAATCGTCCTGGATCGCCTGGGGCCCACCGCTGCGGAAGTCATCGCCCCAGCATGACCGATGTTCCTGGACGGCCGGCTCCTAGCCGGCACCGGCGATGTCCCGCAGTGCGGCCAGGTGCCGCTCGAGGGCGTCGCGACCGGCCCGGGTCAGCGAGAACCAGGTGCGTGGGCGCTTGCCGACGTACCCCTTCTTCACCTTCAGGTAGCCGGCCTGCTCGAGCAGCGCGGCCTGCTTGGAGAGCACCGAGTCGGAGATCTCGACCGCGTCGCGGATCGCCGCGAACTCGGCCTGATCGACGCTCGCCAGCGCGGCCACGATGCTGAACCGCACCGGGGCATGGATCACCTCGTCGAGCCGGTGCCGGGCATGACCGGCACCGACGGAGCCACCTGATGCAGCGTCCGCACTCATCGCCGGTCAGCCCTTCCTTCGGTGGATCAGGTGACCTGCCAGCAGCATCGGGAACGCGATCGCCACGCCCACCAGCAGCAACACCCACCAGTGCTCAGCGGTACCGGCCGGCGCCGCGCTCTGGCGCCAGTTCAGCGTCATGATCCCGGCGAGCATCAGCACCACCGTGCCGGCCAGGCCGAAGTGGCCGATCCGGCGCGAGTGACGCGGCGTCGTCCGTGCCGTTCGGGCCTGCCAGGCTGCCAGCGCGAGCAGGAGCACGACGTATCCGCCGACGATCACGCCGTTGGCCGGCGAGCCTGCCTCGACGATGCGATCCATCACGACGAAGGCACCGACCAGCACGCCGAACCCGGCGGTGGCGACGGCGTGCACCGTGCGGTCACGGCCGGAGGCCAGTCGCACCCGCTGGGCGTCTCGAAGTCGGTCGTTGGCCTGCTGTGGATTCATCTCTGTCATGCCTCGACCATAGGAAATTACTTTCCATCTCGTCAAGTACTTGCCTGCGCTTCGAAGCAGATCCCCCCGGTGCGGGCATGACCACCGCCGGGTCAGCGACTAACGTCCATGGCATGGGTGAACTCACGATCGGTTACGCGGCGATGCTCGAGCAGTTCGGCCCGCAGGAGGTGGTCGGCTACCAGGTGCTCGCCGAGCAGCACGGATTCTCCGGAAGCATGGCGGCGGACCATTTCCAGCCCTGGGTTCCGGCACAGGGCGAGGCGTCGTTCGTCTGGAACGTGCTCACCGCCATCGGTGAACGCACCCGCGGCGACATGGGCCCGGGGGTGACCTGTCCGTCGTTCCGGTTCCACCCCGCGATCGTCGCCCAGGCCGCCGCCACGCTCGAGGCGATGTACCCCGGCAGGTCCTGGCTCGGCGTCGGGTCGGGCGAGGCGCTGAACGAGCACGTGATCGCGGGCTACTGGCCGGAGGCGGGCGAGCGGTCGCTGCGCATGTTCGAGGCCGTCGAGGTGATCAAGAAGCTCTTCGACGCCTCGCTCGCCGGCAAGGACGTCAAGCACGAGGGCCGGTTCTTCAAGATGGAGAGCACCCGGCTCTGGACCATGCCCGAGCAGGCGCCGCCGATCCTGGTCGCCACCGCCGGCCCGATCAACGCCAAGAAGACCGGAAAGTTCGCCGACGGCATGATCACGGTCGGCGCGCCACTGGAGAAGATCGGCATGCTCTTCGACAGATTCGCGGACGGCGCCCGCGAGGCCGGTAAGGACCCGGACTCGATGCCCAAGGTGCTGCAGCTGCACCTGTCCTGGGCGGCCACCGACGAGCAGGCCCTGGCCAACGCGATGACCGAGTGGCCCAACGGCGGCATGAAGTTCGCCAAGGCCGACATCAGGTCGCCACTGGACTTCGAGCAGATGGCCAAACTGGTTCGGCCCGAAGACTTCGAGGGCCGCATGGTGATCTCCGCGGATCCTGATGTGCACCGCGCAGCGATCCAGAAGTTCTGCGATCTCGGCTTCGACCGCGTCTACCTGCACAACGTCGGCCGCAACCAGGCCGAGTGGATCGAGGCCTTCGGACGAGAGGTGCTGCCCAAGCTGCACCGCTGACCGTGATCATGCAGAACCGCACCCCACCCACGCTGGTCATGCCGCCAACCCCAGCGTGATCATGCAGAACTGCACGGGGCAGGGGCCGGAAGACCGCCCCCGGGCCCCTTGCGCCGCCAGCCTCGCTCAGTAGTATATTACACATCACACGTCACCATCGAGGAGCTGCCATGACCGAGTCCACCCCGTCGGCGACCAAGCCCTGGCACGGCATTCTGGTCGCCACCGCGCTCCCCTTCCGCCCGGGTTCGGACGGCGCCCTCGACGTCGATCTCGACGCCTTCGGCAACCACGTCTCCTGGCTGATCGACAACGGCAGCCACGGCGTCTGCCCGAACGGTTCGCTCGGTGAGTACCAGACGCTGACCCCCGGCGAGCGGGCAGCCGTCGTCGAGACCGCCGTTGCCGCCGCGGCGGGCAAGGGCCGCGTCGTGCCAGGGGTTGCCGCCTACGGTGCCGATGAGGCGCTGCGCTGGGCCGAGCAGGCCGCCAAGGCCGGCGCCGACGGCGTACTCCTCCTGCCGCCCAACACTTTTCGCGCCACCCGAGAGGCCGTCGTCGAGCACTACCGCACGGTCGCCCGGGCCGGTCTGCCGATCGTCGCCTACAACAACCCGATCGACACCAAGATCGACCTGGTGCCCGACGTCCTCGCCGAGCTCTACCACGAAGGCCTGATCGTCGCCG
The DNA here is from genome assembly GCA_036758885.1 of Kineosporiaceae bacterium. Taxonomy (GTDB): domain Bacteria; phylum Actinomycetota; class Actinomycetes; order Actinomycetales; family Kineosporiaceae; genus DAIOVT01. The sequence continues at coordinate 8,327 of DAIOVT010000018.1, read as the reverse complement.
TCAAGGAGTTCACCGGCGACGTCCGGCGGATCTACGAACTGCAGGAGCTGGCCCCGGGCCTGGACGTGCTGATCGGTTCGGACGACGTGACCCTCGAGCTCGGCCTGTCGGGCGCGGTCGGCTGGGTGGCCGGCTACAACAACGCCTTCCCGCGCAGCTGCCGCGACCTCTACGACGCCTCGCTGGCCGGCGACCTGGCCACCGCGCTGCCGCTGTACAAGCTGCTGCACCCGTTGCTGCGCTGGGACTCCAAGACCGAGTTCGTACAGGCGATCAAGCTGTCGATGGACATCGCCGGACGCAACGGCGGACCCTGCCGCCAGCCCCGGCTGCCGCTCGACCCGGAGCAGACCGCCGCGATCACTGCCGCCACCGAGGCGGTCATCGCCGCCGGCTGCCGCTGATCGATGACACCGTCATCGGCGGGATCGTCGACGACGTCGTTGAAACCCGCACGCCCGCAGGCGATCCAGCCGCTCGCGGCCGGTGAGAGCCTGCGCGCACAGATAGCCCGCGCCCTGCGGGCCGCCCTGATCTCGGGGCGGCTCGCGCCGGGTGTCGTGCACTCGGTTCCGGCGCTCGCCCGAGAGTTCGGCGTCTCGGCCACTCCCACCCGTGAGGCGATGCTCGACCTGGTGCACGAGGGCCTGGTCGAACCGGTGCGCAACAAGGGGTTCCGGGTGGTCGAGATGTCGCAGCGCGATCTCGACGAGATCATCGAACTGCGGTTGCTGATCGAGCCGGCGGCCGTCGCCAAAGCGGTGGGCAGGATCAGCGCCGCCGAACTCGCCGAACTGCGCGACCTCGGCGACCAGGTGCGCAAGCACGCCGCGGACGGCGACCTGCTTGGCTACGTCGAGATCGACCGGCAGCTGCATCTGCGACTGCTCGCCGCCTCGGGCAATCAGCGGCTGGTCGGAATCGTCGAACGACTCCGCGCCCAGACCCGGCTGTTCGGCCTGAAATCCCTTGCCGACCAAGGGGTTCTGATTCACTCCGCCGACGAGCACACCGCGATTCTGGACGCCGTCGAGCGCGGTGACCACGAGGCTGCCGCGCGCCTCACCGCGGAGCACGTCGCCCACGCGCGAGGACGCTGGGCCACCCCGTGATCATGCAGAACTGCACGCCTGCCCAGTGCAGTTCTGCATGATCACGGGGTGTAGGTCATCAGGTCGTGGGCACCGTCGGGACGGGAGGCTTCGAAGAACAGCCGGAAACCGTTCTGCGGCAAGGGAACCAGCGAGACGTAGCGGAGGGCGTGGGTTCCGACCGGGGACTGGGCCACGGGGCTGTCACCGGGAACGGTGAGCGCCGCGGCCGGACCCGAACCGGCGGGGGCGAAGGCGAGACCCGTTCTCTCGTACCAGTTCTCCTCGGCGGTGGCGCGGCCGTCGTAGTAGACCGCCAGACCGTCGCCGGGCGTGCGCAGGGCCGCGGTGACGCGCCGTCCGCGGGCATCCCAGCCCGACCCGTCCGGACGCAGCACCGGCACCGGCTCGCTCCAGGCCAGACCGTCGTCACTGTGGGAGTACGCCGTCCACATCCGGTCCTCGGCGCCGGGTTCGGTCAGCGGGTGGCAACACACCCAGGCGTGCCAGCCGTCGTCGTCCACCGAGATCACCGGGTCCTTGACGGCTAGGTCGGCGCTCCCGGGAAAGACCATGGTGCGCCGTCCTTTGGGCAGTTCCGAGACCTCGTCGGCGTCGACGGCCTCGATCCACCAGTGTTTCGAGCCGGGCGTCGCGGCGCTCAGGTAGAGCCGCCAGCCGCCGCCCGGACGGCGCACCAACGCCGGACGCTCCAGTGATTCCGCCCCGAGCAGACCACGCTCGACCCGATCGACCACGGTCAGCCGGCCTTCGCTGTAGTGCGCGAGCTCGACGGCGACGCCGCGCCCCTCGGCCAGCGGACGGCGCATGCGATAGGCGAGCCAGAAGGCACTGTCGTCGCGGGGATCGAGCACCGCGCTCGGCGCCCCCGCCCAGTTGCCGCGCCCCGCCCCGGGTGCCGGAACGACGACCTGCGAGGCTGCGAGATCAGGCACCGGAAGACCCGGGAGCTGGGGAGATTCGGTGTTCACGGGAGGATTGTCGGCGCCGATCACCCCAGCACCTTAGTCTGGGTCTTGCTCAACCTGAGTTGGCTCGCATAGAAAACCCCTAGGAGAAGTAGCCATGAACGCCGTGCTCTGGGTGTTGCAGGCACTGTTGGCGGCGGCCTTCCTGGGCGCCGGGGCCATGAAACTCACCCGCACCCGCGAGGCCCTGGTGGCCAACGGCATGGGCTGGGCCGAGGGTTTCAGCCCCACCGCGATCAAGCTGATCGGCCTGGCCGAGGTGCTCGGCGCCATCGGTGTGATCCTGCCGGCACTGACCAAGATCGCCCCGATCCTGGTGCCGATCGCAGCCAGCTGCCTCGCCCTGACCATGGTCGGCGCGGTGCTGGTGCACATCCAGCGCAAGGACCCGCCCGGCCGGGTGATCCCCTCGATGGTGCTGGCCGTGCTCGCGGTGATCGTCGCGTTCGGACGCTTCGGCGCCTACGCCTTCTGAAGCCTCGCCACTTCGCCGCCGCCATCACCCAGACATCACCCACAGCCGGCGCCTGGTCACGCCGAGCACATCATCGGCGCCTCGGATGCGCCGTCCGGGTTAAATCAGAGTTTCCCTATAGGGTTCGGGAACAAACCTGGACGCCTCGTGGTTGCGCCCCGACGTGCGCTTCAACTTTCCCGACATCGTCGACGAGATCACCATCAGGTTGATCGCCGCCCAGGTGCTGGTGGTCACCGTGGTCGCGGCCCTCGGTCAGTGGTGGTGGCTCTACGCCCTGCTCGCGATCGACTTCGCCCTGCGGGTCGGCTACGGACCGCGATTCAGCCCGACCGCCCACCTGGCCGGTCTGATCCGCCGCCGGCTCGGCCGGCCACCGCGCCCGACCTCGGGCCCGCCGAAGAGGTTCGCCGCCACCATCGGCCTGGTCTGCAGCCTGCTGCTGCTCGCCTTCGCCGGGCTCGGCTGGACGGCGGCCACCTGGGTGATCGCCGTCGCCATGATCGTCTTCCCGGCGCTGGAGTCGATCCTCGGGTTCTGCGTCGGCTGCCAGATCTTCGGTCTGCTGATCCGCGCGGGGCTGATCCCCGAACGGGTCTGCCTCGACTGCGCCGACATCAGCCGGCGACTGCGGACGACGTCCGGCTGAGCCCCCCTCCCGGGCCGCCGCGACTGTCATCGCAAACCCCCTGTGGCACAGCACATCCCGCGAGAACCTCGGCGTGCGGCACCCGAGGACTCAGACCCGTTCGGCCAGCAGCACCGGGATCTGCCGGTCGGTGCGGGTCTGGTACTCCGCGTACGACGGATAGACCTCGACCGAACGCTGCCACCACTGCTCGCGCTCGTCACCGGTGAGTTCGCGAACGCGGACGTCGAACGGCTCGGGCCCGTCCTGAATCATCACCTCGCCCGGCGCGGCGACGAGATTGCCGTACCACGCCGGGTTCTGCGGAGCCCCGCCCTTGGAGGCGACCAGGGCGTAGGCCCCGTCGTGCTCGACCCGCATCAACGCGAAGGTGCGCAACTTACCGGAACGACGCCCCCGTGCGGTGACCAGGATGATGGGAATTCCGGTGTCCAGCAAGGTGTTTGCCTCACGGCCACCGGTGGCCTGATAGCGCTCCACCTGCTCACGGACCCAGGCCTCGGGACTCGGTTCGTATTCTCCTGTCAAAGGCATGCAGCCATGCTAAGTCCACCGTCGCGTCCCGTTTCACCACGGCCCGCGACACGGGGACCGGAAGGGGAAGTCATGAAGGCAGCGATCTTCAAGGGCCCGCGCGACATCGAGGTGGGCGAACGTCCGGACCCGCAGCTGCAGGCGCCCACCGACGCCGTGGTGCGGGTGGTGCGCGGCTGCGTCTGCGGCTCGGACCTCTGGTACTACCGCGGCATCAACAGACATCAGGTCGGCAGCATCGGGCACGAGTTCGTCGGTGTCGTCGAACAGGTCGGTGAACAGGTGGGTGAGCAGGCCGGCGGGCCGGCGGTCGGCGACCTGGTGATCGCCCCGTTCACCTACAGCGACGGCAGTTGTGCCAACTGTCGTGCCGGTTTCCCGTCGAACTGCGTGCACGGCGGGGCGTTCGGCAACGGCGTCATCGACGGCGGCCAGGGCGAACGGGTCCGGGTGCCCTTCGCCGCGTCGACGCTCGTCGCGGTGCCGGATCGGGACGTCACTCCGCAGCAACTCGCCTCGTTCACCGCGCTGACCGACGTCACCTGCACCGGGTACCACGCGGCGATCAGCGCCCGGGTCGCCCCGGGGGCGACGGTGGCGGTGATCGGCGACGGCGCGGTCGGTCTGAGCGCCGTGCTCAGCGCGAAGAAGCTCGGTGCGTCCAGGATCATCGCGCTCAGCCGCAACCCGGCCCGGCAGGCGCTGGCCACCGAGTTCGGCGCCACCGACATCGTCGCCGAACGCGGAGACGCCGCGGTCGAGGCGGTCAAGGAGCTGACCGACGGCGTCGGGGTCGATGCGTCCATGGAGTGCGTCGGCACCGACCAGTCGATCAGCACCTGCGTCGGCATCACCCGCGCCGGCGGCAACATCGGCGCCGTCGGCGTGCCGACCTACCAGGAGTTCGCCTACCAGAGCGCCTTCTGGAAGAACGTCGGGCTGCGCGGCGGCGTCGCCCCGGCCCGGCAGTACATCCCGGAACTGCTGGACGACGTGCTCGCCGGCACGATCGATCCGGGCCGGGTGTTCGACTTCCAGACCGGTCTGGACGACGTCGCCGAGGCCTACGCGGCGATGGACGAACGGCGCGCGATCAAGTCGCTGCTGGTGATCAGCGAACCCTGACCGCCCCGGCAGACCCGACCGGCCGGATCCCCCGGAGCAGCGGGGTTCAGCCGAGCATCAGGGCGGCGGCCCGCTCGCCGATCATCACCGCCGACGCCCAGGGCCCGCGCCGCGGCGCGGTCGGCAACGCCGAGGTGTCGGCCACCCACAGCCCGGCCACGCCGTGCACCCGCAGCCCGGGATCGAGCACCGGGCCGAGCGGCGCCGTGCCGCACAGATGCACGGCGGTGGTCAGCCGCTGCAGGATCCAGCGGTCGAGCCGGGCGTCGTCCTCGAGCACCTGCCCGCCGGGTTCGAGCCGGGCGCCGACGCCGTCGTCCAGCAGCCGGGCAGCGGTGCGGACGGCGAACCTCATCCGCGCCCGGTCGGCTGCGGAGGCGAGCGCGTCGTACTCCAGATGCATTGCCGCCGTGGGGGTTCCGTCGACCGGCCGGAGCCGGACCCGGCTGTCCGGCGCGGTCACAGTGCACATCAGGTGCAGCGCCGCACCGGGATCGGCGACGAACGGACGCACGAACAGCAGCACCTGCGCGTCGTCGTCCGCGATCGCTCCGGAGCGCAGCTCCAGGCTCGCCGGGCTGCCCGGTAGCAGCGGTCCGGCGGCCGGGTCCTGGCTGCTGAACGGCAGGAACAGCGCCGGATGGTCGTGGCCGGCCACCCCGACGGGCAGGTCGGCGTGCACCGGGACCGACAGCCGTTCGAGCAGCGCGGCCGGGCCGATGCCCGAGCGCAACAGCAGCCGCGGCGTCCCGATCGGGCCCGCGGCGAGCACCACCTCGCCGGCGTCCAGCAGCTGCCCGGCGCCCGAGCCGTTGCCGTCCAGCTGCACCCCGCTCACCCGGGCGGCCGAACCACTGCCGGTGATCAGCAGCCGAGCCACCGCCGCGCCGGTGCGGATCGTCAACCGGCACGCGGCCGCGGCGGGCAGGTCCTCGCCCAGATAGCCGGTCGCGGCGTCGATCCGCAGCCCGTCGCGCACGTTGGTGGGCACCACCCCGGCACCCGCGGGCAGCCCCGCGTTCTTGTCCGGCTCGGCCGGGAAGCCCAGGTCCGCGGCCGCGTCGAGGAACCGCCGCGCGATCGGCGGCAACAGTTCGCCGGCGGGCCGGGTCACCGGAATGCGTTGCGCGGCAAGGCGCAGGGCGTCGGTGAGCACCGGATAGGTCCAGCCCGGCACGTCCCAGTCGGCCACATCGGCCGGGGTGGGCCAGCAGAAGTTGCCGCCGTTCAGCACGCTCGAGCCGCCCAGCCCGGTGCCGCGCACGACCACGGTGTCGTGGCCGGTGCGGATGCTCACCCGCTGGGCGCCGGCCCGGGCATGATCGGCGGACGGCGGCGGCGCCCCGATGCGCCGATCGTCCGCGCCGGGCATTCCCGCACCCGCCTCGAGCAGCAGGACGCGGCGTCCGGCATCGGCGAGCCGGCGGGCCAGGACGCATCCCGCCGAACCGCCGCCGACCACCACCACGTCATGTTCCGGCACGTCCACGAGCATGCCCCGCGACCCGGGCCGGCGCAGCCCTCCGGCCGGGCGGCAGCGAACCGGCAACCCGGCTGACGACCGGCTCACACTCGTGGATCAAGGACCGTGGCGGCATTGAGTTCGCCGCAAATCACCTACAGGCTAGGAAAACCGGCCCCCACCCCAGGGGGCCGTAACGCGTGATGGCCAGGGGCCTTTCACAGGAAACCTTGAGGAAGGCCGGCCGCAAGAGCACCTGCAGACGACATGAAGAGGATGACGGACGGAATGGAACGCACCCTCCAGCGCCGCACTCCCGCAGCGGTGATGGCCCTCCTGCTGGCACTCGTGACCCTCGTGGCGGTCGCGCCGCAACAGGAAGCCTCGGCGGCGATCACCAAGCGTAAGGGAGCGACCTTCCTGGCGACCGGCTCGAACGCCTACAGCACGGCCGGGTACCGGGCCACCGTGAACTCGTTCAAGGCCCAGGGCGGCACCGACGTCGCGCTGATCTACAGCATGTACCAGGACGACGTCCGTTCCAGCGCCATCACCGGGGGCAACAACACCGTCACCGACGCCTCGCTGATCTCGGGCATCAACTACGCCCGCAGCCGGGGCCTACGGGTGATGGTCGACTTCAAGATGGAGGTGCGCGACTACAGCTGGCGCGCCGACATCAACCCGAGCAACCGCAACACCTGGTACGCCAATTACCAGGCTCAGCTGGTTCGGGTGGCCAGGATCGCCCATGCCCGCGGGGCCAGTGTGCTGTCGATCGGCACCGAGATGTACCTGACCGCGAGTTCCGCCGCCAACGCCGACAACACCCGCCGCTGGACGACGATGATCACCGCGGTGCGCAAGGTCTTCAAGGGCCAGCTCACTTACGGGACACAGCATTCCGGCGATCGCAGCGAACTGCTCAGCCTGGGCTTCGGCAGCAGACTCGACTACATCGGCGTCTCCGCCTACTTCGCCCTGACCGCCTCGGGCAGCAACCAGGCCCAGGCGCTGGCGAACTCGTGGGCGCAGGCCGAGACCCGGATCAAGGCCGCCTACAACAAGTACCGAAAGCCGATCCTGTTCACCGAGATCGGATATCGCAGCGTCGCCGGTGCACACACCGCCCCCTGGGACTACAGCCGCGCCGGCGCGGTCGATCTGGCCGAGCAGTCGCGTGACTACGAGGCGATGTTCAAGTTCTGGTACGCGCGCTCGTACTTCGCCGGAACCTACATCTGGGCCTGGGAACCGCGCACCACCGCCGGCGGGACCGGCGACACCTCGTTCACCCCGCAGAACAAGCCGGCCATCAAGGTGATGTGCCGCTGGTACAGCTACAACGGCAAGAAGAACTGCGCGGGCGGTTCCGGGCTCTGACCTCCCCGTGATCATGCAGAACTGCATCCCCCGTGCACTTCTGCATGATCACGCTGGGGTGGGCGTGCGGTTCTGCATGATCACGGCGGGGCGCGTCGACTCGTGTCAACTGGCGGCGAGCGAGGTCGCCCGCCGGTGCGGACGCAACCAGGCCCGGGCACCCGGTTCGAGATCGAGATGATCGGCCTGTGCCCGGGTGAGCTGCACCCAGGGCTGGCTGTCGCCGACGGCGAGCTCTACCCGAACCTCGAAACCCACACGCTGCGAACGGATCACGGTCGCCTGGACGCTGTTGGTCTCCGGTGCCGAGTAGACCTCGATGTCGTGCGGACGCACCCAGTCCTCACCGAGTTTGGTGACCGGGCCGAGGAAGCCCATCACGAACTCGTTGGCCGGGTTGTCGTAGAGCTCGCTCGGTGAACCGGTCTGCTCGATGCGTCCGTTGTTGATCACGACGAGTTCGTCGGAGACCTCGAGCGCCTCCTCCTGGTCGTGGGTGACGAAGATCGTCGTCACGTGCACCTCGTCGTGCAGCCGCCGCAGCCAGTCGCGCAACTCCTTGCGCACCTTGGCGTCCAGTGCCCCGAACGGCTCGTCGAGCAGCAGCACCTCGGGCTGC
>DAIOVT010000017.1:0-18702 GCA_036758885.1 Kineosporiaceae bacterium | reverse complement strand
CGAGGCGAGCGCCTCGGCGAGCACCGTGTTCTGGGTTCGCACGCCACCGAGCCCGGGCGAGAACAGCACCACCGGCAGCCGCTGCGACCCCGGCGCCGACCCGAGCGCGGCGGGCGCGAGGTTCACCAGGGCGTTGCCGTGCGCGGCGGCGGCCTCGCCGAAGATCAGCCGGGGCACCCCGAACTGGGCCGCGATCCCGTCGGCCACCGCGTCGGACTCTGCCGCCTCACGCCCCAGGTAGGGCATCGGCCGCCCGGTCGAGGTGGGCTGCCCCGGGTACCAGAGCTGCATGAGCAGCCGGCGCCGGTCCACGGGGTCGGCGGTGAACGGTTCGGCGCGGTCCGTCGTCCACTCGATCACCTGGGTGCCGATCGTCCGGTGTGCCCCGGACGCATCCGAGTTCGGCAGCCGCATCACCGGCAGCGCCCAGGCGGTGACCGCGCCGGCAAGCATGATCAGGACGGCGAGTCCCCCGCCGAGCACCCGGATCCACCGGCGCCGCCGGGCCCGCCGGCTGATCAGCAGGACGACGATCAACAGCATCGCCCCGACCGCCGCGACACCCCACGGCCAGCGCAGCAGATCGGCAAGGTTCATCGCCAAAAGCTATTCAGCAGAACGGGATTCGTCCCAGCCTCTCTCAGGGGAGTCTCAGGTATCGCACAGTTCCCCCGTGATCACGCCGGGGGTTGCGCGCAGTTCTGCATGATCACGGCCTGTCCGGACGGCGGGGGCGGCGGACGGGCGTGATGGCGCACCATGGAGACATCCGCCTGAGAACCGCCCAGAGATCTCCCCAGCCCCCAGAGACACCCACAGCGACCCCGAGGAGTGCCGATGACGCCCGCTCCGCACGATGCAGCTTCGCTGCGCGCGGCCCAGGCCCCGTTCAAGGAGCTCTACCGCGAGGATCCGGCGCAGGCGATCGTGCCGGTCAGCGCCTCGGCCTCGTTCGCCGAGCCCGGGATCACGGTCACGGTGCCCACCTGGTCGGAGCCGGTCCGGGCCGGGCTGCACCACAAGGCCGGCGGGGACCCTGCGGACGCCTGCTCCGGCGACATGCTGCTCGAGGCCCTGCTCGGTTGTGTGGGGGTGACCCTGCGCAGTGTGCTCACCGCGATGAGCATCGACGTCCGCGCGGCCACGCTGACGGCGACCGGGCAGTTCGACATGCGCGGCACGCTCGGCGTCTCCCGGGACGTTCCGGTCGGAGTGACCGACATCGAGGTGGTCGCCGAACTGGAGACCGATGCCGACGACGAGACCCTGGCCAAGGTCGGCAAGCTCGTCGATCGCTATTGCGTGGTGAGTCGGAGCCTGGCCGAGCCCGCCCGGATCATCGTTCGGCGGGCGTGACCCGACCCGGCAGGGACGTGCCGGGCAACACCGCAGCAACGGCGAGCACCGCGAGGACGGCGAAGACCCAGGCGGCAGAACCGTTGGCCGACAAGGCGACTGCCACCACACCGAGTGATGCCGCCGACTGCACGGCCAGGAACATTCCGGTGGTGCCCTGGGCGGCCTGGTCGGCGGGCAGCGCCCGGTAGACGTTGCTGAACGCCGGCGCGGCGACGGTGCCCAGAGCCAGGCCGACCAGCACCAGCAGCACCATCAATGCGGCGAGCGGCAGAGCCTGCAGGGCGAGGCCCACGGCCACCAGGCCGAGCAGCACCGCCAACGCCGCGGCTCCGGGGACGACCAGCGCGCGGGTCCCCCGGCGATCGCTGAACCGCCCGGCGTTCGGCATCGAGATCAGCAGCCCGACGCCGAGCGCGGAGACCAGCAGGCCGTTGGCAGAACCGTTGAGCCCGTAGGTCTTCGAGGCCAGCAGCGGCAGCTGGGTGAGCAGGCCGAACATGGTCAGACCGACGATCGGCATCACCATCAGGCTGGCCCGGTAGCTGCGGTTGCCGAGCAGCCGGACGTCGAACGGCGCCGCCAGACGGGTCGAGCCCGACTGCCGCCGCGCGCGCAGCACGTAGAGCACGATCACGGCCAGTCCGGACGCCGCGACGGCGATCAGCAGCGGCACCGAGGCGCTGCCGATCCGGTTCACCGCGAGCAGCAGGGCCACCACGCCGCCACCCAGCAGCAGCATGCCGATCACATCGGGGCGGGCGGGCGCCGTCCGGTTCGTGGAGCGATCGGTGCCGTCGGCGGGTAGCAGCCGGTGCACGATCACCAGCGCGACCAGGCCGATCGGGATCTTCACCCAGAACAGCCACGACCAGTCCGCCACGGTCAGCAACGCCGCCCCGATCAGCGGACCGAACACCGGGGCGATGTTGATCACCAAGGTCATCCGGCCCATCGCCGAGCCGATGTCGGACGGCAGTGCGGTGGTCGAGGTCAGCGTCAGGGAACTCGGTTCGAGAGCCCCTCCGGCCAGGCCCTGCAGCAGCCGCAGCGCGATCAATGCGCCCAGGCCCGGCGCGAACCCGACCAGCGCCGAGGTCACCAGGAAGGCGGTCAGACTGCCCAGGAACACCCGTCGTGGCCCCCATCGCGCGGTCAGCCAGGTCAACAGCGGCAGCACCGCGGCGGCTGCGAGCAGATAAGACACGGTCACCCAGACCACGTCGTCCAACCGTGCCGAGAAGGTCTGCGACAGCGACGCCAGGGCGACGGTGACCAGCGTGCCGTCGAGGACGGCGAGGAAGGCCGCGACCGCGACCGCACCGAGGACCACTCGCTCACGAGAACCCGCACGCAACGATTCTTCAACGCTCATGGCAAGCATTTTTAACTGAACAGTAAAGTCAAACGCAAGGTACGGCCCGGTTCAGTGCCGGGGTAAAGTGCGTCACATGGCGGCGCGAGTGAACGAGCGGCCGGACAAGCGCGCGCAGATCCTCGCCGCGGCCGGGCCGATCTTCGGCGAGCTCGGCTACGAGCGCGCCAGTGTCGATGCGATCGCGGTCGCCGCCAAGGTGTCCAAGCCCACTGTCTACAACTACTTCGGCAACAAGGAACAACTCTTCCGGGAGTCGCTCGCCGACTCGGCCGAGCAGCTCAATTCCGGTGCGCACGAAGCGATTCGGGCGCTGCAGGTGAACGCGGCCGACTGGCCGAAGGGACTGCACGACCTCGGCTGGGCGCTCGCCGAGTGCCAGCGCTCCGACTGCGCCAGGTTCACCCAGCGGCTGATCGCCTCGGAGTCGGGCCGGGACCCCGACCTGCAGAACTGGATCTGGCAGCGCAGCGGCGCACCGATCCTCGACGCCCTGGCCGGCCGGCTGGCGATGCTGGCCAACGCCGGCCGGCTCACCCTGCCCGACCCCGACCTCGCCGCGCGCCAGTTCTTCGCCCTGATCAGCGCCGAACTTCCGGAACTCACCCAGACCGGACGGCGTCCGGCGTCCCAGGCACGACTGCGGACGGCGGTCACCAACGGTGTCGACACCTTTCTGGCCGCCTACGCGACCGCATCACCGGCAATCACGCGGTCGTCCCCGTCCTCACCACGCAAAAGCCGCGTCCGCGCGCACTGAACGGACGCGAGCACAGAGCGGACGCGTGCACTTCTGCATGATCACGCTGGGGTGGGCGAGCACTTCTGCATGATCACCGCGGGGTGGGTGTGCGGTTCTGCATGATCACGGCGGTGTTGGGGTGGGTGGACCGGTCAGAGGGCCGGCACGGTGGCATCGGCGGGGGTGACCCAGCAGGAGACCAGCGGAACGCCTTCCCAGGCACCGCCGCGGGCGACGGCGACCAGGGCGTGCGGGCGGTCGAACTCCACGACGATGCGGCGGACGGTTCGCTCGACGAACGACGGGAGACCACCCGCCACCGCCATCGCGGTGACCGCCGCCGCGCTGAAGCCGTTCTCGGTGTAGGCGGCGTGCGCCGCCTGGTTGCACTTCGCCGGACCGGCGAGCGCCGGGGCGGCGTCCCGCAGTGCCTGCACCACCTCGGCCACCCCGGGCGCCTCGGTCAGGTCGGTGTCGGCGTCGGCCGACCATCGCGGCAACCGGCTGGTCCAGACATCGGCGCCGTCCTCGGGGGCCGACCACGACGGCTCGCGCACCGTCTCCTGCCGCAGCGTCCAGGCGTGCCCGTCCGCCAGATCAGGGCTGCCGGACGGCAGAGTGCCGTGCTCCAGGTCGCCGGCCAGCAGCCGGGCGACCACCTCGTCGAGGCCGCTCCAGACGGAGCCGGGCGCGACGTCCGGGGCAGCGATCACGCTGATCACGTCGATCCCGTCGCGGCTGTCGGGGATCGCGACCGCGACACGTCCGGCGGCCCGGGTGTCGAGGATCGCCTGGGTCCGGGTCCGCAGCTCGAGGCGGCCGTCGACGACGGGCAGCGGCCGCACCCACGAGGGTTCGAGGACGACGGCCGAGGCGATCAGCAGCTCGGCGAACCGGGCGTCGGCGGGGAAGCGCCGGATCAGTCCACGGGTGTTCTGCTCGGCCCAGGCGTCGAGCCCGGCCTGGTCGGGCATCGGCGCCGGCGGCACCGGAAGCTGCGCGCCGCGGGCGAACTCTCCCCTGACCCAACACCCCAGAGCCGTGGCCACCACCGGATGCTCCTGTGCCAGAACGTCTTTCACGGTCTGGGTGGCCCGGTCGGCGGGAAGCCCGAGAATCTCGGCCAGTTCCGTCGCCGCCGCACCGGAGGCGTTGGCCGACAACGAGGCCAACAGCAACCACAGACCCGCGTAGGAGATCACCGGTGTCTGCTCGGCGCCCAACTGCGTCCGGGCCCGGGCCGCGTAGGCACGGATCGCCTCGGCGCCACCGGCTGCGCTCACCGCGTTGTCCACGCCCCGACTCTAGTCGGCACCCTCGACGGACCCACCGGACGGCACCTCGGGGCGGCACCTGCCCTCGGTGCGGCTACCGTGCGGAGCATGATCGAGCGAATCGGAATCATCGGGGTGGGGGCGGTCGGAGCCTCGGTCGTCGACGGACTGTGCGGCACCGCGGCACCGCCGCAGATCCTGCTCTCGCCCAGGTCGTCGCAGGTGAGCCAGGCCCTGGCGGCCCGTTACCCGAACGTCACGGTGGCCGCGGACAACCAGGCCGTGGTCGACCAGAGCCCGGCGCTGCTGCTCAGCGTACGCCCGGACCAGGTCGACGGGGCGTTGTCGGCACTGCGCGTGCCGGACGACCGGCTGGTGATCAGCGCCGTGGCCGGGTGGCCGATCCCGGCGCTGCGCGAACTACTCGGGGAGGGCCCGCAGATCGTCCGGACGATCCCGCTGCCCGCCGTCCGGCAGCGTGACGGGGTCACCGCCGTGCACCCGGGCCATCCCGAGGTGGAACAGCTCTTCAACACTCTCGGCGGCACCCTGGTCGCCGACACCCAGAGCGCCTTCGACGCGATCGCCGGGGCCACCGCCACCATCTCCAGTTACCTGCAGTACCAGGCCCAGGTCGCCGAATGGGTTGCCCTCCAAGGCATTTCGCACGACATCGCGGAGAACTACGTGCGCAGCATGTTCGCCGGCGTCACGGCGACGCTGACCGGCAACCCGGCCCCGCTCAGCGAACTGCTGCCCGAGTACGAGACCCCCGGCGGGCTGAACGCCGCGGTGCGGTCGACCTGGTTCGACGCCGCGAGCGAGCAGCGGCTCGATCAGGTGCTGGACGACGTCAAGGCCCGGGTGGCCAAGGGCTGGACCCGCCCGCACGCATGAGCCGGCACCTGGACCGGTGCGACCCGACCCGACCCGGCCGGGCGAAATCCCGTCGCGCGGTCCGGCACCGCGCACCTAGCCTTGCGGACGCCCCGGGCAGCCGGCCCGGGGCCCACCCACCCTTCGATCGGCGCTCGAACGCGTTCTCACAGAAAGGAAACGGCAATGGAGAAGCTCGCACCCAAGCTCATGAACTGGGCGTCCATCCTCGATGACGGCACGGCGGCCCAGGCACGCACCGCCGCCTCCATGCCGTTCATCCACCCGCACCTGGCGCTGATGCCGGACGCCCACCTCGGCAAGGGCGCGACGGTCGGCTCGGTGATCCCGACCCTGGGCGCGATCATGCCCGCGGCTGTCGGCGTCGACATCGGCTGCGGCATGATCGCCGTCCGGACCCAGTTCCACGTCGACGAGCTGCCGGCCGACCGGCGGACGGTGCGGGAGGCGATCGAGGCGGCGGTACCGCTGTCAGCCGGCGCCCGGAACCAGAAGATCGACCGGGAGCACACCCGGGCCCGGCTCGACCAGCTCACCGCCAAGGCGGAGCAGGCCGGGTTCGACCCGGCGAAGTACCTGGGCGGGTGGGAGTTCCAGCTCGGCACGCTGGGCTCGGGCAACCACTTCCTCGAGGTGACGCTCGACGAGGACGGCGCGGTCTGGCTGTTCCTGCACTCGGGCTCGCGAGGCGTCGGCAACAAGATCGCCCAGCACCACATCAAGGTCGCCCAGGAGCTGTGCACGAAGTGGTGGATCCCGCTGCCCGACCGGGACCTGGCCTACCTCGCCGAGGGCACGGAGGAGTTCTGGGCCTACATCCGGCAGATGCGGTGGGCGCAGCACTTCGCGCTGCTCAACCGGGAGGAGATGATGGACCGGATGGTCTCCTGCCTGGCCGAATGGACCGGCACCGAGGTGCAGCGGCTCGAGGAGATCAACTGCCACCACAACTACACCGAGTCCGAGAAGCACTTCGGCAAGCAGGTGTGGCTCTCCCGGAAGGGTGCGATCTCGGCCAAGCACGGTGAGGCCGGGCTGATCCCGGGGTCGATGGGTACGGCGTCCTACGTGGTCAGCGGACTCGGCAACCCGGTGGCGCTGATGTCGGCGCCGCACGGTGCCGGCCGGGTCTACAGCCGGACGAAGGCCCGGCGGACCTTCACCCTCGAGCAGCTGCGGGAGTCGATGGTGGGGGTCGAGTTCAAGGACAGCGAGGCCTTCATCGACGAGATCCCCGCCGCGTACAAGGACATCGACCAGGTGATGGCGGACGCGGCCGACCTGGTCGAGATCCGGCACACGCTGCGGCAGATCGTGAACGTCAAGGGCACCTGACCGGGCTGGTGCCCGAACCGGCGGACGCGGACGCTTTTGTGTCGCAGGACGAACACAGAAGCGTCCGCGTTCGTCGGCGTCGGGTTCAGAGTCGCCAGTGGCCGCCGGTGTGGGCGAGCTCGATCACGGCACAGTTCACCGGGATGCTCACCTCGGCGTCCCCACCACCCGCGCCGGCGGGGACGACGTTGGGCACCCCGGCCGCCATCAGGCCGCCGTGGGTGACTGCGACCACCGTGCCGCCGGCGTGCTCGCGGACGACATCGTCCAGGAACGCCTGGAAGCGGCGCAGCATGTCGCTGCCGAGCTCGCCACCGGCCATCGACCGGTCGAGTCCGCGGCGATGCACCCACTGCGCGAAAGCGGGTTCGTCGAGGATCGTGGCGTCGTTGCCCGGCGTCCCTTCCAGGATCCCGATGTCCACCTCGGCGATCTCCGGACGCTCGATCGGGTTCAGCCCGAAGGCCTTTGCGACGATCTCGGCGGTCTGCCGGGCCCGCAGCAGTGGGCTGGCGTAGACGGCATCGACCACCGGGTGCGCCTCGGCCAGCCGTGCGCCGAGGTCGCCGGCCTGTTGCCGGCCGAGCTCGGTGAGCGGGCTGCCGGGCGGGCGGGCCGACATCCGGCGGTCGGCGTTCACCTGCGCCTGGCCGTGCCGGGCCAGCACCAGCGTGGTGGCGCTCACCGGACGGGCGGCCGGTCGAGAATCCCGGGGATGTCGCCGTGCGGGCGGGGTATCACGTGGCTGGAGACGACCCGGCCCACCGCGTTCGCGGCCACGGTGCCGGCCTCGACCGCCGCCTTGACCGCGCCGACGTCCCCCTCGACCAGGATCGCGATCAGCCCGCCGCCGGGCTGCTGTCTGCCGAGCAGGTGCACGTTGGCCGCCTTGACCATGGCGTCGGCCGCCTCGGTCGCGGCGACCAGTCCCTGGGTCTCGACGATGCCCAGTGCCTGGCCCGTGTAATCGGCCATCTCAGGGCTCCCTTCCGGATCGTTGGCCCAGCACCAGACGCAGTTGCTGACCCTGGGTGGCGGAACGGCTGAAGTTGCGGAACCCGGTCTCGTACAACGAGGTCGCCAGATCGACGTCGCCGACGCCCTGCAGTTCGACGCCGACCCGGCAGCCGGGCCCGGCCACCGCGATCGCCGGTTCGATCAGGGCGCGCAGCGCCGGGATGGCGAGCACGTGCGCGCCCGGCTTGGTCCGGCCCGACTCGGACTGCCCGGTCAGTTCGCTGACGATCAGCAACAGTTCCTCGGGGTAGCCGTGGAAGCTGCGGATGATCTCGGGCACGTCGATCCACAACGAACGGGCGGACGGCGCGATGTCGGCGACCACGGTCAGCGCGGCGACGTTCTGCAGCACCGCTCCCGCGCCGCCGATCGCCGGGTGCGCCGCGACCAGGGCGGCGAACTGGCGCATCTCGGCGGCGGTGGTCAGGCCGGCCAGGTGCACGGTGACCCGTTGCCGGTCGCTTGCCCGGGCCGCCTCGTCGATGCCGGCGAGCACCGCTCCGACGATCCGCAGCGGGCCGAGCGGCAGCAGCAGGTGCGGGGTCAGGCTGGCCCACTGGGCGACCATGCGCCGGGCCCGGGCCGACATCAGCCGTGGCATCCGCAGGTCGACCGGGATGCTCGCGGGCACCCGCTCGAAGAGTGACCGGACGACGTCCGCCACGTCGCGGGTGATCACCTGCTCGATCACCTCGGCAGGGGCGTGCTCGTCGTTGCTGTAGGCCTCGATCGCCTCGAGCAGACCCTGGATCCGGCCGTGCTCGACCAGGAGATCGGTGATGCCGACCGGCCCGATGCCGCCGCGTCCGGCGGTGAGCACCTCGAAGTCGGCGCCCTGCCGCGCGTTCAGCCAGACCTCCGCCCCGGAGCGTTCGTCGGCCCAGGCGAGCAGTCGATCGAGCATCTTGGCTCCCTGGGCGGGCAGGCTACGTTCGATGATGCCGGCGAAGATCTCACCGGTGGCGCCGTCGATCGAGAGCTCGTCCCCCTCGGCGAAGGCCCGGTCCCCGAACGCGAAGGTGCCGGTCTGCGGGTCGACGACCAGGTCGCCGCAGCCGACCACGCAGGCCTTGTTCAGCGCCCGGGAGACCACTGCGGCGTGCGACGTCGCACCGCCCCGGGCGGTCAGAATCCCTTCGGAGGCAAGCATTCCGGCCAGGTCCTGGGGGCTGGTGGTGGGCCTGATCAGCACCGTCGGGGTGCCGGTGGCCGCTGCCGCCGTGGCCCGGTCGGGGTCGAGGCTGGCCCGGCCGCTGGCGTGCCCGGGCGAGGCCGGGATGCCGGTCGCGAGCAGCCGCCGTTCGGACCGGGCACGGTCCAGGGCAGCGGCGTCGAACACCGGTGAGACCAGCAGCTCGACCTGCTCCACCGCCACCCGGTCGACCGCCTCGCCGGGAGTGATCAACCCTTCGTCGACCAGCGCCACCGCGATCGCGACCGCCGCTCCCGCAGTGCGTTTGGCCGGGCGCACCTGCAGCAGGTAGAGCGCCCCCTGCTCGACGGTGAACTCGATGTCGAGGGCGTCGCGGTACTCGCGTTCCATCGTGGCGCCGTGTTCGCGCAGTTCGTCGATCAGAGTGGCCCAGTCGCCGCTCGCCCGGTCGACCGAGGTCGGGGTCGCGGTACCGGCGACCACCTCCTCGCCCTGGCCGCCGTCCAGGTACTCGCCGTAGAGCGAGGCCCGGCCGGTGCTCGGGTCACGGGTGAAGGCGACCCCGCTGCCCGAGGGCGAACCGAGGTTGCCGAAGACCATCGCCTGCACCGTCACCGCGGTGCCCAGGTCGTCGTCGATGCCGTGATGGGCGCGATATGCCTTGGCCCGCCGGGAGTCCCACGAGGAGAACACCGCCTCCACGGTGGCGCCGAGCTGCTGCCACGGGTCGGTGGAGACCTCGCAGCCCTCCTCGCGCAGGAAGCCGGTGATCGCCTGCTCGAGCCGGGCCGCACCGGCGTCGTCCAGGCCGGTCTTCAGCGCCTCGGCGATCGGCTCGACCTGCTCGCGCAACAGAGCGGGGTCGACGTCCAGCACGGTGTCGGCGTACATGCACCAGAACCGCAACCAGGTGTCCACGGCGAACGCCGGGTCGGCGGTGGCCTCGGCGAGGGCGGTCACCGAACCGGCGTCCAGCCCGAGGTTGAGCACGGTGTCCATCATGCCGGGCATGCTGATCTGCGCCCCGGAACGCACCGAGACCAGCAGCGGCGGCAGTGCGGAACCGTTGCCCGCGAACACTTTTCCGGAGACGGCCTCGAGCCGCCGGATCGAGGTGCGGACGTCGTCCATGAGGTGTTCCGGCAGCTGCCCGGAATCGCGGTAGGCCCGGCACATCTCGGTGTCGACCACGAAGGCCGGTGGCACCCGCAGTCCCAGTGCGGTCATCCGGGCCAGCCCGGCGGCCTTGCCGCCGTAGCGGGCGGTGTCGAGGGAGTCGATCCGCTCGACGTCGTGCACGTGACCGGTGACCAGCCCACCGCCCGGTTCGCTGCGCAGTTCGCTGCCCGGTGCCCCGCCCGGACCGCCGGTCACGGCGCCGTCCTCATCGCTGGTCCTTCGCCGCTTCGGCCTCGGCGACATCGCGCGGGCGGCCGAGCAGGGTGAGGATGTCCTCGTGGAACTCGAACCACGCGTTGTGCACCGAGTCGACCATCGGGCTGGTCACGAACTCGTTCTCGCCGTTGTCGATCCGGGCCAGGGCCGCCTCGAGCCGGTCGGCGTACCGGGCGTACCTCGGCACCGTGTCCGACATGCCGCGCAGGGCCCGGGCGTGCCGCTCGACCAGCCGGATCAGCCTGCCGAGCTGGGCGTCGTCCTCACCGCCGGTCTGCCAGGCGCTCAGGGTCGCCAGGAACTGGGTGTTGACCGTCTCGAAGCGCTGGTACCACTGCTCGACCTCCGCCGACTGGCGCAGTTCGCCGTACCGGCCGCGGTACTCGGCGAGCACGATCTGGGCGCCGTCGTCGGTGAGCATGAAGTTCTCACCACCGACGTCGATCAGCACGCCCTGTTCGGCCTGTTCGACGGCGATCGCGAGGGCCTGCGCGCGGGGCAGCCCCGAGCACTCCTGCAAGATCTGCGGGCTCGCCAGCTTGCGCAGGTAGACCGAGTTGAGAACAAGGAACTGGTCGTCGTCCACGGATGAAACTCCCTGGTTCGGTTCAGGTTTCAGGCGCTGGGCCGGCGGCGTCCGGAGTCGTCGGTGGCGAAGGCTCCGGACGCCGCCCCGGCGGGTCAGAGCATGCTGTACTTCGAGCGCCGCAGATCGGTGCCCTCGGGGAAGGGTAGGTAGCCCGACCCGGAGAAGATCTTCTGCGGCACGGTCACCTGCACGAAGTTGCGCTTGGTGATCTCGTAGTAGGCCTGCGACACGCGCTGGTCGAGCTCCCAGAAGTCGTACTTGGCGCACACCTCGTCGTACAGCCCGGTGGCCCGCAGATACGGCAGCAGCATGTCGATGTAGTAGCTGTAGATCCCGTTGGTGCACAGGATCCTTCGGGACATGCGCAGGGTCTTGTCGTACATCTTGACCGTGGCCTCGCGGATCTTCTCCAGGTGCGGCTCGACCTCGGACAGCTTGAGGTTGTAGACCTCACCCATCGGGGTGTCCCACTTCTCCCGCACGAAGATCGCGCCACCGGTGATCGCCGGGATGTAGTTCTTCGGCTGGGTGAAGGTGGTCGAGATGTCGTTGACCCTGATCTCCTGCAGCCCCATCTTCTCGGGGTCGAGGACGACGGCGAGGGTGTAGGCGTGCGGCAGGCCCTCGCAGACGTCGCTCCAGTGGTAGATCTCCTCGTTGACGAAGAGGTCGCGGATGATCAGGATCCGCCCGTCCGGCAACGGGTACGGGCCGGTGTCGCCCAGCCCCAGCCGGCAGTCGTAGTGGTCGAAGAAGGCGAGCAGTTCTGCGGTCGCGTTGAACCCGGTGAAGGTGGAGAACTCCGGGGAGCCCTCCTCGAAGTTGACGACCTCGCCCATCACCATGTCGATGATGCTCTGGTCGTGGATCGCACAGCGGTAGCGGTCCTGGGAGTTCAGGATGTAGCCGTCCTGCCGCTTGCCCCACAGCACCCGCTGCATGAACTTGAGAATGAGGTTGCTCTCCTCGACGTAGTCGTCCGCGTTGATCGTCTCCAACGCGAGCAGACCGCAGCGGCCCATGCCGAACGCGACGGCACCCAGACACCAGTCGTGCACGGCGTTCACCTTGGTACCGATCTGGGTCTTGGCGCTGGCACCGATGTCCATGATCCCTTGCGCGCCAACCTGATCCGTCATCAGCCGCATGAACTCGGGGTAGCGGTAGAACTCCTGCATGAAGCTGAGAATCTCGTACTCCTGGCGCGGGATCATGCCGCTGACGCCCTCGGTGGCGCGCATGACCAGCACGTCCCAGATGTTCCAGGCCAGGTAGTTGTTCAGGTCGTTCAGCTCGTCGAGGGTGAACTGGTCCTTGAGCACCTCCTCCTTGCTCACCCGCTCCATCACGCCGGACTTCATGCGCGAGCGCATCACCCGGTCACCGAGGATCCCGTCGGGCACCGGCTCCTGACCGTGGAAGTTGCCCGTGTACAGCAGCGGCTGGAACCTCAGCCCCTCGTCGTTCTCTTCATAGCGTTTGGTGTAGTCGGCAGCCATCTCTGCTCTCCTCGCTCAGGCTCGATTCGTTCGGCTCGGTTCGGCTCGCTCGGTCGGTCGTTGAACCAGCTGCTCAATCAGTTGCTCAGTCAGCGAGGATCACGCGGGCGGTCTGCGCGTCGGTGCAGTCGAGGGTGACGGTCTTGCCCTCGAGCGCGGCGACGATCTCGTCGAAGTGCGAGTCCGGCGTCTCCCCCGGCACGTACCGGGACTCGCTGCTGAGCAGACCCACGGTCATCACGCACGGGGTCTGGAACTCCCGGGAGAGAATGCCCAGGTGCGACTCGGGGGCACCGGACATGGTCACCACGGCGGTCGCGCCCATGCTCAGGGCCGGCGCCAGGAAGGTCGTCGTCCCGCCCCTGACCAGCAGCACGTGGTCCTTGAGCGTGCCGCTGCGGATCAGGGCCATGACCGAGGCCGGGTCGGGCAGGTACTTGACCACGCCCGTGGGCTTCTTGGTCGTCTCGAAGGCGTTGTAGCCCTCGGCGATGATGCTCATGTCGTGCAGCCTCCTCATTAGTGATCTGAGCGGTGGTCCGAGCCTGTCCGGCCCGGGATCCGCCTCGACCGATCGAAAACGCTTGGTGCAGAGGTACTTCGGTGCTACTGCGGGGAAATGCGCGAGATCGCCGCTCGGAGAGCGGGGTCGTAGCCGCCGCGATCGCGCCGGTGGTCGCGGCGCGGTACCGGCGGCAGCGGCGCCTGCCCGGCCGGGGTCAGCCGCCGGGAGAACCGCACCGACGCCGCCGCGATCACCTGATCGGTGCTGCGCGGGCCGCCGGGCGCTGTGTTCATGACTGGGTCGGGGATCGTGCAGGAACCGGTGGTGTGACAACTGCCGCTCTCGCAGCCGCAGCCCCCGGGGCGGCAGGAACCGGCCGGCAGCAGTTCGGCGATCAGCTCCTGCGGCCAGCGGGCGACGAACCCGGCGCCGGCCGCGATCAGCCGTTCGCCGCTGTGCATGCCCCAGCTCACCCCGATCGCGCCGACCCCGGCGGCGACCGCCTCCTTGACGTCGCCGACCGTGTCGGTGACCAGCACGACGTCCTCACCGGTCAGCGTCTGGCCGGACTCGACGTAGCTGTCCGAACACCGCCGCACGTTGCCGTAGCTGGGATCGCTTGCCAGCCGGGTGAGTTGGTCGTGCTTGCTCAGCTCGAGGTCGGCGGCGAAGACGTGGGCGAAACACGACGCCACGCCCGCGGCGTCCAAGGTGCGCCGGATCGCCTGCATCGCGTTCGACGACATCACCGCGAGTGCGTAGTGCGGTGCCAGCCGTTTGATCACGTCGCTCATGCCCGGGATCAGCTTGGGTGTGTACCGCTCCCGCAGCGCCGTCATGAAGTGGTCCCGCACCCGCGCCGCGAGCTCCGGGTCGGCGCAGACCGCGTCGAGCGAGGCCAGGAAGCTGTCGTCGAAGAGTCCGAAGAACTCCTCCGCGCTGCGGATCGGCAGCTCGAACTCCCGCGCCGTGTCCTGGAACACCTCCCACGCGGCGGCGCGCGCCTGGACGAGGGTTCCGTCCATGTCGAAGACGACGATGCGGGTGCTCATCGGCTCAGGCCGATCCCGCCGTCGCGCGGGAGCGTTCGGCCTCGGTGAGCTCGGTGAGGGTGGTGACGTCGACGAAGTCCTGGATCTCGCCGTGGCCGGTGCGTCCGTCGGACTGCCAGCGCGCCAACACGTTGAAGCCCACCGTGTTCGGCACGAACTGCCACGGGAACCGGGTCAGCCCCTCGCCGGTGAAGGCGTAGCTGCGCCCGTTCGCATCACTGACCTCGACCTCGACCTGACGTGCGTAGTGGTCCGCGTCGCGGACCGTCCGGCCGGTGCCGGCGGCCAGGCCGCGCACCTCGCCGTCCTTCAGCACGTAGCCGTGCGCGAGGGTGAGCTCGTCGGTACCTCCGGTGTGGTCGAACGACCAGATCGAGTGCAGGGCGTAGTCGGTGCCGAAGTGTGCGTGGAACCAGCTCATGTTCGGGGCGCCGCGTTCCTTGCGCGGTCCCCAGCTGTGATCCATGGTCGAGACGCAGTCGATCGGGATCCGCTTGCCGCGCACGTCGACGTGACCGACGAAGTGGCCGGTCTGGTCGAAGTGGCCGTTGTACGCCGTCCCCCAGGCGAAGGTGCCGGACGCCGCGGCCTGCTGCGCCGCGACGATCGGGTCCTGATCGGGGTCGTGGATGTCGAACGGCTGCATCAGCGACGTGTACTCGACGTCCACGACGGTGCCCTGGCCGTCGTCATATCCCAAGTGCCACTTCATGTTCGGCTCGTGGCAGGTGATCGACAGACCGTTGGCGAGGGTGAAGTCGCTGAGCCGGCCGTCCTCCGGGATCGCCAGGTGCGCCTGGTGGTCGAAGAAGTCGGCCAGCCAGGGCTGGCGGGCCTGGCCGGAGTTGATCGAGATCGTCGACATGACCACACCGAGGTTCGGGCGGAAGATCGTGTAGAGGCCGATGTTGGTGTGCAACTCGGCGTTGTAGAACCCGAAGTAGTTGGTCTCGGCCCACGTCGGGTCGTGGGGATCGTCGGGAGTGTGGAACTCCACGTCGTCCGGCGTGATCACGTCGGCATCACCTCTCCAGCACCATCGCTGTGTCGCTCGCTGCATCGCTCGCTGTGGTCGCTTGCACTGTGACCCAACTCATCCTGTGGTTCGGCCGATGGAAGTGCACATGGCCGCAAGGCGAGATTTCCGGGCCATTCTCTGTCGCCCAGCGATAAGGGCACTGTGACGCGGGTTATCTAGCGTCAGTCTCCACAGCGGAGTCGCTGGTGCTGAGGAGGCGTGTGATGGAGCTCGGACGGGTTGTCGGGCAGGTGGTCTCCACGATCAAGCTGGACGGCATGTCCGGCACCAAACTCCTTGTGATCACGGCGTTGGACGACCCCGGATCCCCCTCCGGGGACCGGCCCGGGGCGACCTATGTCGCGGTCGACCGGGTCGGCGCCGGCGGTGGCGAGGTCGTGCTGGTCACCCGCGGCTCCGGCGCCCGGATCGGCGCCGAGGCGGCCGAGATCGACGCGGCGGTCGTCGGCATCGTCGACTCGGTGGTCATGGACGGCCGGCTCACCTTCGACAAGAGCACGGACACCCGCTGACACGCCCACCACCCGACCGCATTCACCCGACCGCATTCACCCAGTCGCACCACCCAGTTGCAGCAGTCACAACACCTCACGAGGGAGACGAGTCAGATGGCATTGAACGGTGTGCCCACAACGGCATTGGGGCTGGTGGAGACCAGAGGACTCACCGCCGCGATCGAAGCCGCCGACGCCATGGTCAAGGCCGCGAACGTGGTTCTGCTCGGCCGCGAACAGATCGGCGGTGGCCTGGTCACGGTGATGGTGCGCGGGGACGTCGGCGCGGTCAAGGCCGCGACGGACGCCGGTGCGGTGGCGGCCGGCAACGTCGGCGAAGTGGTCTCGGTGCACGTGATCCCGCGTCCGCACGACGAGGTTGAGGCGATCCTCACCAAGCCGGCGACACCGGCAGCCGCCGCGAAGTAGGCGGTGCGCCGTGAGCATCGACGCGCATCCCACCGCCGACCTCGACCCTGACCTGATCGGCATCGCCGAGGCACGCAGCAAGGCCAAGGCCGCCCGGCATGCGCTGGAGGAGTTCGCCGCGGCGACCCAGGAGGATCTCGACCACATCGTCCGGCAGATGGCCAAGGCCGCCTCGGACGCCGCCGCCGAGCTGGCCCGGCTGGCCGTCGACGAGACCGGCTACGGCGTCTACGAGGACAAGATCCTGAAGAACCGTTACAACGCCGAGTTCGTCGCGGCGTCCTTCGAGGGCCTGCGCACCAAGGGCGTGCTGTGGGTCGACGAGCCGGGCCGGATGACCGCGATCGGTTCGCCGATGGGGGTGATCGCGGCGATCATCCCGGTGACCAACCCGACGTCCACGGTGATCTTCAAGTGCCTGGCCGCGGTCAAGTCGGGCAACGCCATCGTCAACGCCCCGCACCCGCGGGCGGCGAAGGCGTGTCTGCGCACCGCCGAGGTGATGGCCGAGGCAGCGGCTGCGGCCGGCGCCCCGGCCGGACTGATCTCGTGCCTGCGCCACGCGAGCATCGCCACCACCGCCGAACTGATGCAGCACCGCGACGTGTCCCTGGTGCTCGCCACCGGCGGCCCGGCGATGGTCGCGGCGGCCTACCGGTCGGGCAAACCGACGCTCGCGGTGGGGGCCGGCAACGTGCCGGTGTTCGTCGACGTCTCGGTGCCGGACGTCGCCGAGGCCGCGCAGATGATCGTCACCTCGAAGGCGTTCGACAACGGCACCGCCTGTGTCGCCGAGCAGTCGGTCGTGCTGCACGACGGCATCGCCGACGATTTCCTGCGCGCCGCAACGGATCTCGGCATGGTGATGCTCGACCGCAGCGCGCAGGAACGCCTGGCCGAGGTGCTCTTCGACGAAAGCGGCGGTCTGCGCGCCGAGGCGGTCGGGCAGTCCGCGGTCGAGCTCGCCCGGCGGATCGGTGTGGCCGTGCCGGCGACCACCCGGGTGCTCGGCGCCGAGCTGAGCGGGGTGGGCCGCGCCGTGCCACTGTCGGCGGAGATCCTCGGACCGGTGCTCACCTTCTACCGGGTGCCGACCGTCGACGCCGCGGTGCAGCGGTGCCGGGAGATCCTCGCCTTCGGCGGCGAGGGGCACACGCTCGGCATCCACGCCACCGACGACGAGGTGATCGCGCGGCTGGCGGAACTTCCGGCCTCGCGCTTCCCGACGAACACGCCGTCGCTGTTCGGCGGCATGGGCTACAGCACCAGCATCGGGCCCTCGTTCATGCTCGGCACCGGCACCTGGAGCGGGTCGGCGGTCTCGGACAACGTCTCGCCGTTGCACCTGATCAACATCAAGCGGCTCGCCTTCGAGGTGCGCCCCTGGCGCGACCTGTACTCCGGGGACGCCGCGGCGAGAAGGCCCCGATGAGTGTGCCGACCCTTGAACCAGAAACCGTTGAGACAGAGGCGATCTGCAACATGAGCAGCAATGCCCAGGGATCTGCCGAGGCCTTCCTGGTGCAGGCCGCCCTGACCTATCGGGCACCCGCGGCCGACATCGGCGCCGGCGGGGGCGCCGTCCGGTGCGGGATCGATCTGGGCACCGACACCGTGGTGCTCACCCTGGTCGAGAGCGGGCCAGGGCAGGTGCGCCCGGTCTACTACGACAGCCGCAAGTGCGAGGCGGTGCGCGACGGGGTGGTCGTCGACTTCGCCGGTGCCGTCGCCGCCACCCGCGAGCTGCTGCGGACAGCGCGGGAGGTCACCGGGCTGCCGATCGACCGGGGTGCCGCGGCCTACCCTCCCGGCGTGCCGGTCGCCGACGCCCGCGCCTGCCGTTTCGTGTTGGAGCAGGCCGGGATCGACTGTTCGGCACTGGTCGACGAGGTCTCCGCGGCGCAGGCACTGCTGGCGGTCCGGGACGGCGTGGTCGTCGACGTCGGCGGCGGCTCGACCGGGGTCGGTTCGTACCTGGACGGCGAGCTGGTGCGGCTCGGTGACCTGCCCGGCGGCGGTCATCACCTCGACCTGATCCTGGCCGGGGCGCTGCAGTTGAGCCTGGCCGAGGCCGAGGCGGCCAAGCGCGCGGACTCGGCCTCGTACCTGCAGATCCTCAAGCCCGGGATCGAGAAGATCGCCTCCAACATCAGGGCTTTGATGTCTCCGGACGTCGCCGGGCCGATCCATCTCACCGGCGGCGCGATCATGGTGCGCGGTGCCGACCGGGTGATCGCGAACCATCTCGACCGGCCCGTCGTGCTGCCCCCCAACGCCCTGCTGGCGACGCCGTTCGGCATCGCGCTGAGCAGCCCCGATCCGGCCACCTGACCCGGCCACCTGACCCGGCCGCCTGATTCGGCCGGACGGCTCGGCCACCGGCTCGCCCGACCACCGCTACCGGAGGACGCTCATGTCCCAGTTCCAACTCCGTACCTACGCCTTCATCGACCGCATGCAACCGCAGTCGGCCTCGCACGTGGCCTCGACCTGTCAGGGCGACGTACCGGTGGCGGGCGGCCGCCCGGCAGGTCCGGTTTCCGACACGGCG
>DAIOVT010000016.1:0-19267 GCA_036758885.1 Kineosporiaceae bacterium | reverse complement strand
CTCGCCGCCCAGGTAGTTGACCCGGAACACCAGGTCGTCGGGCAACGCCTCGCCGTCCCGCCAGATCACCCAGCCGACCCCGGGGTAGACCAGCCCGTACTTGTGGCCGGAGGTGTTGATCGAGGCCACCCGGGGCAGCCGGAAGTCCCAGACCAGGTCGGGATCGCAGAACGGCGCGATCATCGCGCCGGAGGCGCCGTCCACGTGCACCGGCACGTCGATACCCCGGGTGGCCGCGAGATCGTCGAGGGCGGAACAGATCTCGGCCACCGGCTCGTAGCTGCCGTCGAACGTCGAACCCATCACCGCCACCACACCGATGGTGTTCTCGTCGCAGAGTTTCACCGCCTCGGCGGCCGACAGATGGAAGCGGTCGCCCGACATCGGCACCAGCCGGGGTTCGACGTCCCAGTAGTTGGCGAACTTGTCCCAGCAGACCTGCACGTTCGCGCCCATCACGATGTTCGGACGATCGGTCGCGGCGCCGGCCGCGCGGCGGCGGTGCTGCCAGCGCCGCTTCAGCGCCAGGCCGGCGAGCATGCAGGCCTCCGACGAACCGGTGGTCGAGCAGCCCGGCGAACGGTCCGCGTCCGGGGCGTTCCACAGCCCGGAAAGGATTCGCACGCAACGGTTCTCGAGTTCCGCCGTCCTCGGGTACTCGTCCTTGTCGATCATGTTCTTGTCGGCACACTCGGCCATCAGCGCCCGGGCCATCGGCTCCATCCAGGTGGTGACGAAGGTGGCCAGGTTGAGCCGGGCGTTGCCGTCGAGCATCAGCTCGTCGTGCACCAGCTGGAAGGCGGCCTCGGGGTCGAGCTGCCCCTGCGGCATGCGGCCGCGCGGCACGCTCACCGGCTCCCGCGAGAACAGCGGGCTGACCTCGAGATCGGCGTCCCGGGCGGAACCTGACGAAGGCACGGACGGCGTCAGCGACATGCTCCGACACTACGAGCCCGTGACCACGATGTCGTCGGCACATCCCCGGACAGCGTGTGCATCGGCCCGACCTGGGCCATGCTGACGTCCATGAGCTATCCGCAGATCCCGGTCTCCTCGCTCGGCGACGACGCCGTCTTCCTCGACATCCGCGAACAGAGCGAGTGGGACGCCGGCCACGCCCCCGGGGCGATCCACATCCCCATGGGCGAACTGCCCGAGCGTCTCGACGAGCTGGCACCCTTCCTCGACGCCGACGACCCGCTGATCGTCACCTGTCGCAGCGGCGGACGTGTCTCCCGGGTGCTGCCCTGGCTCGCCCAGCAGGGTTACGAGGTGGCCAACCTGGACGGCGGCATGATCGCCTGGGCGGCATCCGGCAAGGCCCTCGAGGCCGCCGAAGGCGTCGACCCCTCGGTCTCCTGATCGCTCAGCCGCCGGGCCGCTGCTGGACGGCGTCCAGTTCGCGGATCCGTTTGACCGGCGCGGTGTTGCGGAACGACGTCTCGATCAGCTCGGCGATCTCCTGCCAGTCGGCCGCCTCGTCCGGATCGGCGTCCGGGTCGAGGTCGAGCCCGAGCCAGCCGGACGGGCCGAGGTAGGCAGGCACGAAGACGCCGGGCTGCCCGAGCAGTGAAAGCCGTTCCGGCTCATCGGGTTTGACCAGGACCGCCGTGTCGTGCCGCACCCATTCGCCGTCCACCCGGCGCGATCCGCCGTAGTACGCGAACACCTTGGTTGTGTAGAAGGTGGGCCGGCCGTGGCCGATCTTCTCCTGCGCCCCGGGCAGGGCGAGGGCGATCCGGCGCACCCGGGCCAGCAGTGGGTCGTCGTCCTCGAACATCTTCGGATGCGCCATCGATCGGTCCCCCTTCGCGGATCAGGTGCTGGCCACCGAGCGCTGTGCCGCCTTGGCCAGAAAGGCGTCGATCTCGGCCGCGGACGGCGCGGTGGCCGGCCCCCGCCGGGTCACCTTGATCGCTCCGGCGGCGTTCGCCCGCCGGGCCGCCGCCGACCAGCCCAGACCGGTGGCCTTGGCGGCGACCAGCACCCCGGTGTGGGTGTCGCCGGCGCCGTTGGTGTCCAGCGGACGCTGCGGGAAGCCCGGATAGGTGGTGGTGATCCCGTCGATGTGCAGCACACAGCCGCGCGGTCCGTCGCGCACCACGACCACCGCACCCGGGTGCAGCACCGTGGCCACCAGCGCCGCGGACCGGTCGAAGGAGAGCACCTCGCCGAGCAGTCCGGCCGAGTCCGGCACCAGCCGCCGGACCAGGTTGTCGGCCTCCTCGGCGTTGCCGGTCCAGACGTCGGTGATCGCCAGCGAGCGGGCGAGGACGTCGTCCTCGAGGTCGGCGTAGCCGGCGCCCGGGTCGAGCACGACCAGCGGAGCGTCCAGGCCGTCGGGCAACGCCTCCAGCCACCCCAGCAACGGGTCCCGGGTGGGTCCCTCGAGGCTGTACCCGCTGACGCAGATCAGGTCGCCGCGCCGCGGCACGCTGCGGGCCAGGCTGTCCATCGTGATCTGCCGTTCGGCGCCCTGGGTGGTGATGAAGGTGCGCTCGGCCGACGGTTCGAGCAGCACGAAACAGACGCCGGTGTCCTGGTCGGTGATCGTCGGCGAGGTGATGCCGACGCCCTCGGCGAGCAGCGCCGTCCGGATCAGATCACCGTTCGCCCCCGTACCGATGCTTCCGGCGTGCACGCACTCGGCGCCCGAACGCGCCGCCGCGAGCAGGATGTTCACCGCGCCCCCGGCGTACCGGGCGTGCCCGCCGGCGATCGCATTGCCGCCGCGACGTGGCAACTCGGCGACCGCGATCACCTCGTCGACAAGTGCTTGAGCGGTGTGGATCACTCGGGGCATGGCTGAACGCTAGGGCTGATCGCGAGGTCACAGAAGGGCTCTTCGATACTTTGGTTCCCGTGAGCGAGCCGAACACCGGATCAGTCGAATCACCCCTCGGCCAGGCCCGACGCCGAATGGTCGACCACGGCGAGGACGAGTCCTCGATCAGGGTCTTCGAGAACTACTACGCCGATCTGCAGCGGGTGCTGAGCACCGGCACCGGCGGCACGATTCCCGAGGCCAGCATCGATCCGCTGACCGAGGTCGCCCGGCTCGAGGACTTCACCGTCGACGCCTCCGCACAGGCCGCGGCGCTCGGCCAGGTGGCGATGATCAAGCTGAACGGCGGTCTCGGCACCTCGATGGGGATCACCGGCCCGAAATCGGCGCTGGCGGTCAAGGACGGGCTCACCTTCCTCGACGTCATCGCCCGGCAGACCCTGGCCCTGCGCGAACGTCACGGGGTCGATCTGCCGCTGATCCTGATGAACTCCTTCCGCACCCGGGAGGAGTCGCTGGCGATCCTGGCCACGTACCCGGGGCTCGAACTCGACGGGCTGCCGCTCGACTTCCTGCAGAGCGCCGAACCCAAGCTGCGCACCGACGACCTCGCGCCGGTCGACTGGCCGGCCGATCCCGAACTCGAGTGGTGCCCACCCGGTCACGGCGACGTCTACTACGCCCTGGCCCGTACCGGCTTGCTGAAGTCGTTGCTGGACAAGGGTTTCCGCTACGCGTTCCTCTCCAACGCCGACAACCTCGGGGCCACCTGTGACCCCCGGATCGCTGCCTGGCTGGCCGCGAACGACGTGCCGTACCTGGCCGAGGTCTGCGACCGCACCCGCAACGACCGCAAGGGCGGTCACCTGGCGATCCGCAAGTCGGACGGCCGGCTGGTGCTGCGCGACAGCGCGATGGTCGTCCCCGGTGAGGACGCCTACTTCCAGGACAACACCCGCCATGTCTTCTTCCACGCCAACAACCTGTGGGTCGACCTCCGGGTGATCGCCGCGCTGCTGCAGGGCGACAAGGGTCTGGGGCTGCCGATCATCGTCAACCGCAAGAGCGTCGACCCGAGCGATGCGTCCTCGACCCCGGTGATCCAGATCGAGACCGCGATGGGCGCCGTCATCGAGAGCATCGACGGCGCCCGCGCCGTCCACGTGCCCCGGTCGCGGTTCCGGCCGGTCAAGACGACGAACGAGCTGCTGCTGGTGCGTTCCGACATCTTCACCCTCGACGACTCCTCGAACATCGTCTCGGTGATCGATCACGACGAACCCTTCGTCGATCTCGACAAGCCCTACAAGCTGGTCCCCGACTTCGAGCAGCGCTTCCCCTCCGGAGCGCCCTCGTTGAAGGAGGCGAACTCGTTGCGGGTCAAGGGAGATGTCACGTTCGGGCGAGATGTCCGGTGCGTGGGCGACGTCCTCGTGGACGCCGCGACCCAGGGTCCCCGGGTGCCGGACGGCGCCGTGCTCGACTGAGCGCCGGACGGCGCCGTGCTCGGCTGAGCGCCCCGCCGTCTGTTCCGGACCGACCGGCCCGATCGGCCCGATCGGCCCGATCGGCTCAGCTTCCCCCGCCGACCGCGGCAGCAGCGGCGGCTGCGGCAGCGGCACCCGCGGCGGCGGCCTGAACGTCCTTGACGGCCTTCTGCACGGCCTCGCCGGCCCAGTTCGACTCGGCGACCTGCTTGGCCCGCTGGGTGATCGCCCGCTTGTTCTCCCCGGGGAAGAGCTTGTGGGTCACCCCGAGCCCGCTGAGGACGGCGACCACCCCGGCGACCCGGGCGTCCGGGGTCTCCCCCTGAAGCAGCACCCGGCGCATCGACTCGCGGATCTGGTCGAGCATCTCGTGGCCCGGCCCCGGAACCCACCTGGTCACCGGGGCGACACCGAAGGCACGTCCCTTCTGTTCCACCAGAACGCGATCCGCGGCCAGGTCGGCCAGGGTCGCGATGATCAGGCCCTCCGCCCGGGTCCTCGGCAACCGGACGCCGGTGAGGTGCTCGATGGCCTTCTTCGGCTTGCGGCCGACCACCCAGGCCGGCACCTCGGCGAGAATCGGGTTGGCGACCGGTTCACCCGCCGGGGCCAGATTGCCGGCCGGGTCCAGCGTCAGAACGCCGTCCGAGGTCAGTTCGATCAGTGCGGCGCCGGCGACCCCGATGCCGCGAGAACTGCTGTCCGCCAGCCATTTGCCCTCTCGGTCCAGCAGGGTCGCCACCACCAGTCCGGTCATCGAATTCGTTGTGTTCGTCATGTCGTCGACACTAGGAACCGGCCTTCTCCCGAGGCATCCGTCGCAGGACGGAGATCTTCGGCGACGCCACTCCCTCGGTGGGGGGACGAGCCCGGGCGGATGTGCTCGTGCCCGCGCGATCGGCCTGCCAGGATCGGTGGATGTCGCCGTTGAACCTGACCGCACAACAGGTGCTCGACGTCGTCGGGCCGATCTTGGAACGCCACCGTCGGCGAGCCACCGAACCCTCGCTGAGTTGGGGTGTTGTCGTCGGTGGGCGGCTGCTGACCGGGGCCGGATCCGGGCCCGTTGCCGGGACGGGCGCCGGGGCCGGCGAGGGCGCGGAGCAGCCCGGCGTGGACACGGTGTTCCGGATCGCCTCGATGACCAAGAGTTTCACCGCGGCGACCGTGCTGGCCCTGCGCGACGAGGGATTGCTGGCGCTCGACGACCCTGCGGTGCAGTACGTACCCGAACTGGCCGCCACGCCGGGGCCGACCAGCGACTGCCCACCGATCAGCCTGCGCCATCTGCTCACCATGACCGCGGGCCTGCCCACCGACGACCCGTGGGGAGACCGGCAGCAGGACCTTCCCGGCACCGCCTTCGGCGATCTGCTGCGCGACGGACTCAGCCTCGCCTGGGCACCGGGCACCAGGTACGAGTACAGCAACACCGGGTACGCCGTCCTCGGCCGGGTGATCGCGGCCGCCGCCGGCGCACCGTACGAGGAGGTCGTCGTCGACCGTCTACTTCGGCCACTCGGCATGCGGCACACCGGGTTTCGCCTCGAGGACCTCACCGCCGTGGGGGCGGTCCCGGCCACCGGGAGACACCGTCATCCCGGGCAGAGCAGCTGGTACGACGAGCCGCCGGTCGGCTACGGCGCCTACGCGCCGATGGGCGGTCTGTTCAGCACCGTGTCCGACCTGGCCACCTGGGTGGCCTGGCTGATGGCCGCGCACCCGGCCCGCGACGACCACCCCGCCGACACCCCAGTGGGTCTCGGCGGGCCGGTTCTCGGCCGCGCCTCACGTCGTGAGATGGCCTTCGGGCACGCCGCGATGGCACCTGTCGTGCTCTGGTCCAACCTCGGCTCGGCGCCCGTGATCCGTTCCAGCGGTTACGGTTTCGGGCTTCGCACCGAGGCCGATCCACGCACCGGGACCCAGGTCTGGCACAACGGCGGCTATCCCGGTTTCGGGTCGAGCATGCGCTGGCATCCCGCGACCGGGCTCGGCGTGATCACCCTGGCGAACGGCACCTACGCTCCGATGGGGCTGCTCGGCCGGGAGATCCTCGAGGGTCTGCTCAGTGCCCATGTCCCTGAACGGCTCCTGCAGACGTCCCATCCGTGGCCCGGCCCGGAATCGGGAACCCTTGCGTCGCAGACCGATTCGGCTCGCCTCGCGGTCAACGAACTGATCCGGGCATGGGACGACGTCGCCGCTGCCGAGCTGTTCGCCTCGAACGTCGACCAGGACCGCCCGCTCGAACTGCGCCGTCAGGAGATCGTCGCGCTGACCGAGCGGCTCGGCCCGTTCGAGCCGGACGACGAGCCGGTGACCGCCGGGTCGACCGCCGATGCGTCCTGGTGGTTGCGCGGACCGGGCGGCCGGGTGCGGGTCACCATCCAGATGACCCCGGAGCGTCCCTCGCGGGTGCAGACCCTCACCCTCACCGAGGCCGCCCACCCCGGGCCCGAACTCCTCGCCCTGGCCGAGAACCTGATCATCGCGATCAACACCGGCCAGGCCTGGACCTCGGACGACGTCACCCGCCAACTGCGTGTCGCCGCCGCCTGGGCCGGGACTCTCCGGCGCGGTCCGGTACTCGCCGGCGACGGCGTGCGCTCCACGACCCTGCGACTGGACGGCGAACGCTGCCGCCTCACCCTCGAGCTCACCCTGCCCACCGACGCCCAGACCGACGGCCGGGCGGACACTCACCCCGACGCTCCCCCACACATCTCGATCCGCCCCACCCCGTGATCATGCAGAACCGCACGCCGCTTCGCGCCCACGCGCCGTCAATCCCACCCGTGATCATGCAGAACTGCACACCACCGCCTGCTCGCACCACCCCAACCCAGCGTGATCATGCAGAACTGCTCGAAGGGTGAGGGCGCCGACCGGTCGCCGAGGGCGCCCGTGCGGCCGTGCAGTTCTGCATGATCACGGGCGAGGCGCTCTTCGCCGGCGCTGCCGTGACGATCCCGCCGCCCCAAGCAGTTCTGCATGATCACGGCCAGGTCTACGCCGTGCAGTTCTGCATGATCACGGGGGCGTCGTGCAGTTCTGCATGATCACGGTCGGGGGGTCCAGGTGGGGGTGCGGCCGATGAAGGCGGCCAGGCGGTCCAGGATTCCGGCGTCGGGGTCCACGGGCCGGCGGGGACCGAACTGGCCGGAGTCTCGAAGCATCTGCTCGATCTCCTCCATACCGGCGAGCAGGGACGCCGCGTAGTCGAGGCTGCGCTGATCCTCGGGGAGTTCCTGGCCACTGGCGGCGGCCAGGTCCCAGGTGTGCATGAAGACGTCGGGGGTGTAGAACCGGTCGATCGCCTCGGCCAGCGGCAGCACGCCCATGTGCGGGTTGCTGAACATGGTCGGGGACGCACCGGCGGCCTCGCCGTCCAGCAGTGCGGAGATCTCGGCGGCCCGATGCGTCCAGGCGGCGACCGGATCGTCGGCCACCGACGGCCCCTCGGTGAGCCCGGTGACGCCACCACCGGAGAGCAACCCGTGGATCCACTCGGTGAGGTGGGAGACCACGTCGCGGGCCTGCCACTGCGGCACCGGGGTGGCGGCGTCCCAATCGATGACGCCGGCCACCACGGCGCCGAAGCGCTCGCCGATCCAGCCGAAGGTCGCTGCGGCAGAATCGCTCTCGCTCATCAGGACGCTTCCGCGAGCACTGCGTCGAGCTTGTCGTACCCCTCCTGGACGCCGCTCTCCATACCGCTCTCGATGAAGGCGTCGCGGCCCTCGAAGCTGTCCACCAGGGACGCCGCGTGCAGCCGGGTACGGCCGTTGCCGAGGTCCTCGAAGGTGAGCGTCTCGAGCGAGACCGCCTGCGGCCAGCCGTCGAAGGTGAAGGTCTGCACGATCCGGTCCTCGCCGACCTCGTGGAAGCTGCCGTGGAACCCGTACTCCTCGAGCCCGTCGTCGCCCGTGCGCGAGGCGACATAGCTCCACTCACCGCCGGTGCGCGCGTCCCAGGCCCGGATCGTGGTGGTCAGGTCCTTGGGGCCGACCCAGCGGCGGAACAGTTCGGGGTCGGTGTGCGCACGCATCAACTGCTCGACGGTGCCCGTGAAGTCGCGGGTGATCCGCACCACCGGCACCTCGGTGTCGGTGACGATCACGGCTCTGGTGTAGGTCTCGTCGCTCATCGTTCCTCCTGGTCGGTTTCGGGTTCGGCCGGTCGGCCGGGGTCGGGGTCGGGGTCGGCCGACTCGGCGCTCAGCTCGGCGAGCAGGTCGTCGAGACGGCTGAATCGCTGCTCGGCGCGCCGTTGGTGCACCGAGATCCAATCGGTCATCAGGGCGAAGACCTCGGCCCGCAGGTGCACGGGCCGGCGCTGACCGACCCGCCCCCGGGTCACCAGGCCGGCGTCCTCGAGAACGTTCAGGTGCTTGGAGATCGCCTGCAGGGTGACCTGGTACGGGGCGGCGAGTTCGCCGACCGTGGCATCGCCCAGGGTGAGCCGGGCGACGATGTCACGGCGGGTCGGATCGGCCAGTGCGGCGAACACTCGCGACAGCTGCGCGGCGTCGTCCCGTTCTGCTCCGGACGACGACCCGACTGCGCGATTCCGGTTCATCACTCCCTTTTTGATGCTCAACCGATTGGTTGAGAAGAACGTAGAACGGCATCGCGGACATGTCAACCGTTGAGTTGAATATCCAGGTCAGCGCCATGACGGACCAATGGTGGCGGCAATCATATATATCTGGCAGGAAAACTCGTGTTTAATCTTTGCGGGGCGTTTGCCGGTACCCGATACATGCAACGAGAGGACGGCGCCATGGCTGTCGAGACGGCCGGCCAGCGGTGGCCGGACTTCTTCGTGGTGGGGGCGCCGAAGGCGGGCACCACCGCACTGAACGCGGCGCTCGCGCAACATCCGCAGTTGTACCTCTCGCCGGTCAAGGAGCCGAAGTACTTCCTCTGCGACGAGCGGCCGCCTCCCCGCGGTCAGCATCGTGGACCCGGTGACGCGCACTCGCGCAAGGAGTGGATCTGGCGCCGCTCGCAGTACCTGGCCCTGTTCGACGACGCACCGACGCTGACCCTGCGCGGTGAGAGCACGCCCTTCTACCTGTACGAGCGGGCAGCCCACGACCGCATCGAAAGGGTGGCGCCCAAGGCCCGGCTGATCGCCGTGCTGCGCGACCCGGTCGACCGCGCCTACTCGAACTGGATGCACCTGCGCTCGGACGGACTCGAGACCGACCCCGACTTCCTCAGCGCGCTGCACCGCGAACCCGAACGGATCCGGGCCGGCTACGCACCCTTCTGGCACTACCAGGGGCTGGGACGCTACGCCGAGCAACTGCGGCACCTGTACCGCTACTTCCCGCCCGAGCAGGTGCACGTGCTGCGCTACCGCGATCTGGTCGACACTCCGGCCCAGGCGCTCTCTCAGGTCTGGTCGTTCCTGGGGGTGGAGCCGGTCAGCACCCAGGCGGCGCCACGGGAGAACGTCAAGCCGTTCGTGCCGGCGAGCCGCCGCAACGACGCCCTGCGGCGGGTGATCAGGGTCGGCGCGAGCGTCGGTCAGATCCCCCACCCGGCCACCTGGCGGCGCGCTGAATCCGCTCTGCTGCAACGCCTTTACGCCGGCGGAACGATCCGGCCGCAGCTCCCGCCGGAGCAGCGTCTGGCCGCGGTGGAACTCTTCGCCGACGACATCCGGGAGCTCGGCGCCCTGCTCGGACGCTCCTTCGACGACTGGCTCGGGGCCTCCGGCAGGGGGTCGTTCGAGGCCCGGGTCAAGGCCCGTACCGAGCCGGCGACCCCGGCCCCGGCGACGACCCCGGACGACGCGTAGGGCCGGTGCTCAGCCGCGCCGTCCGAACAGCCGCCGCGCCTTGCCGCCGTTCTCGCCGCCCTCGGCACTGGCGAGGTCCTGCTTCCACTCCCGGAAACCCTCCTCGGTGCGGCCGCGGCGCCAGTACCCCGAGATCGAGACCTGACCGCGGGTCAGGCCCCGCTCCTTGAACAGGTACGGACGGATGCCGTGCATGACCTCGTCGGCCTCGCCGTGCACGAAGGCGTGCACGGTTCCGGGCAGCCATTCCAGGGCACGGACGGCGGAGACCAGCGGTCCCTCACCGGCGGCCGCCCCGCTCTCGGCGGAGGTGCGGTAGACGAACGAGATACGCGCCTTCTTCGGCCCTTCGAGCACCGGTTCGGTACCGGGAGCCTCGACCAGGACCACCACCTCCGCCACCGCGTCTTCCGAAAGTGCTTGCAGCGCAGCGGTTATCGCGGGCACCGCGGACTCGTCGCCGGCCAGCAGATGCCAGTCGGCGGCGGGGTCGGGAGTGTAGGCACCGCCGGGACCGTTCACCAGCAGGGTGTCGCCGGCCTTGGCCGCGGCGGCCCAAGGACCGGCCACCCCCTCGTCACCGTGGACGACGAAG
This sequence comes from Kineosporiaceae bacterium, assembly GCA_036758885.1. Classification (GTDB taxonomy): domain Bacteria; phylum Actinomycetota; class Actinomycetes; order Actinomycetales; family Kineosporiaceae; genus DAIOVT01. The sequence goes on along the minus strand of DAIOVT010000016.1, from coordinate 8,589 downwards.
TCGATCGCCAGCGTGCCGGCCGCGACGTCGGGGAAGAGCGCGGTGTAGGTGCGCACGGTCGGCATGTCCTCGGGGGCCACGGTGCCGCGCAGGGCGCGCATGTCGAGCGGTTCGGGATAGGTCACGCCCGGTCGCGGGAAGACCAGTTTCACGTACCGGTCGGTGAAGGCGCTGTCGGCAAAAGCGCTGAGATCGTCGCTGTGGAACCAGACCCGGCGCAGCATCGGGGTAAGCGCCTCGGTTCTGGTCACTGTCAGTTGGGTTGCCACCGGCACTCCTTCGCTCAGGTGTGCACCCTGCACGTGGGGTGACAACACCACTAAGGCTCACCTTAGTTCCTCAGGTCAAGTTCCGATCTTGCCGGATCGGAACCACGCATGACCCCGTCACGCTACTCGCGGGCGGGCCCCAGGGAATGCCCAGCGGGTCCGGAGCCTTGTGACCGTTGGTGAGCTCAGTGCTGTGCTCCCATTTGCATCTGAGCTGCCTGCGGTTTCGGCTCGTAACGGTTCATTTCCCACATTTCACCTGCAAGGAGCACAGTGCACGCGTCACCGCCTGTCAATGCCTCCGAGGCCGAGGCCCCCGATGGGACGAAGCAGTCAACACTGCCCGAATCGGTTCAGGAACAACCGGTTACCGATACCACCGGACGCGGCTATCTGAGGCTGGTGCTGGTGCTCGGCGCCCTAGTCGCCCTCGGTCCGTTGACCATCGACACCTACCTGCCGGCCCTGCCCACACTCGCCGACGAATTCGGCGCGAGTGAATCGGCGGCCCAGTTCACCCTGACCGGAATCATGCTCGGGCTCGGGCTCGGTCAACTCGTTCTCGGACCGCTCTCCGACGCCATCGGACGGCGCCCCGTGATGCTCGGCGGCATGATCGTGCACGCCGCGATGTCGGTGTTCGCCGCGATCTCACCGAGCGTCGGCGTGCTCACCGCCGTCCGGATCGGGCAGGGCGTCGCCGGTGCGGCGGTCGCGGTCACCGCGATGGCCGTCGTCCGGGACCTGTTCAGCGGACGGCGCGCGGCCGGCCTGCTCAGCCATCTCACCCTGGTGCTGGGGGCGGCACCGATCCTGGCGCCGACCATCGGCGGCCTGGTGCTGCAGGCCACCGGCTGGCGTGGGATCTTCGTGCTGCTGGCGATCGCCGCGGTGCTGCTCGGCCTGGTGGCGTTGTTCTTCCTGCCGGAGACGCTTCCGCCGCAGCGCCGCCAGCCGGCCACCTTCGCCGCCACCACCCGCACCTACGCCTCGCTGTTCCACGACCGGGCCTTCATCGGCCTGGTGCTCACCGCCGGACTGCTGTTCGGCTGCCTGTTCAGCTACGTGGCCGGATCGACGTTCGTGTTCCAGGAGTTCTACGGTCTGAGCGAGCAGCAGTTCGCCCTGGTCTTCGGCCTGAACGCCGCCGGACTGATCGGTGCCACGCAGCTGAACCCGTTGCTGCTCAAGCGATTCAGCCCGCAGCAGGTGCTCAGCGGCGCGGTCGCGGTGGCCATGGTGAGCACCGTGGCACTGGTGGTCGCGGCGCTGTCCGGGGCCTCGTTGCCGGTGCTGATGGTGCCGCTGTGGCTGAGCGTCACCTCGGTCGCGTTCTCGTTCCCGAACACCCCCGCTCTGGCCCTCTCCCGGCACGGCGAGAACGCCGGGGCGGCCGCGGCGATGCTCGGCGCCGTCCAGTTCGGTCTGGCCTGCGTGGTCACCCCGCTGGTCGGCGCGCTGGCCACCGGCAACGCGGTCGGGATGACCGTGGTGATGGCGGGGTCGATCTGGTTCGGCGCTCTGGCGCTGTTCGCCATGGTGCGCCCCTGGACGCTTCCCGACCTCGACGACGACGCCGACGGCGTGGCCGTCGCACACTGACGGCTCAGCGCCGCTTGGCCGGGTCGAGCCGGCGCAGCAGCAGCAGGGTGAGCGCGATGCCGACGGCCGCGATCAGGCCGAGCGCCAGCAGATCGAGCAGGAACACGGCGTCGCGGTGCTCCCAGCGCGGATCCGGAGCCATCCGCAGCGGACCCATGCCGCGCAGGTCCACCGAGGAGGCCGCCGCGGCGAACCCCCAGCGCGCCGGGAACAACCCGGCCAGGTACTCCAGGGGAAACCGGTCGACGATCGGGACCAGGCCGCCGCAGAGCACCAACTGGGCCATGTTGAGCACCACCAGCAGCGGCATCGCCTGGTTCTCGTCACGCACCAGTGCCGAGATCACCAGGCCGAGCACCATCGAGGTCGCGGCGACCAGCGCCACCACGACCACCACCTCGGTGATGCCCGCCGGGAACAGCAGCGACAGGTCCGGCGGCGGCCGGCCGGCCAGGGCCGCCACGGTCAGCACGGCCCCCTGGAACAGGGTGATCACCCCGAGCACGACCACCTTCGAGGCCAGGTAGACGTCGACGGACAGCCCGACCGCACGTTCACGCCGGTAGATCGCCCGCTCCTTGACCCACTCCCGGACGGCGGCCGCCGACCCCATCAGGCAGGCGCCGACCACCAGCACCAGCAGCACCTGCCGGGCGTCCAGGTTCGCCGGGTCGTGGGCGAGACCGCGCTCGCCGGGCACCGCCCGGGCGATCAGGGCGAGGACGACGGGCGAGGCGACCAGGATCGCGGCCACGGTGCGGTCCGTGGTCATCACCCGGATCTGCCGGCGGACCAACGTGCCGAACTGGACCAGGGGTGAGGCCGGGCGGATCCGCTCGGTGCTGGTCTGCGGAGCCGGGAGGCCGGTCGGGATCGACGCCGGCGACTCCGCGACCCGGGTCCGCGCCGGCGAACCGGCGAAGCGCTGGAGCCACTGCTCACCGGAGGCGGTCTTCAGCGAGGCGAACACGTCGGCCCAGGTCGAGGCGCCGAAATGGGCGAACGCCCCGGACGGCGGCCCGACGTAGGCGACGTATCCACCCTCGGCCAGCACCATCACGGTGTCGCAGACCTCGAGGTGGGTCAGGTTGTGGGTGACCACCACGACCGTGCGGCCGTCGTCCGCGATCTGCCGCAGCCGTTGCATCACCTCACGGTCCAGGTCGGTGTCCAGGCCGCTGGTGGGCTCGTCGAGGAACAGCAGCGACGGACGGGTGAGCAGCTCGAGAGCGGTGCTGGCGCGTTTGCGCTGACCGCCGCTGAGTTTGCCGATCGGCACCGACAACCGGTCGGTCAGACGCAGTTCGGAGGCCACCTCACGGACCCGGGCACCGCGTTCCTCGCTGCTGGTGTCGGCGGGGAAGCGCAGTTCGGCGCCGTAGCCGAGGGCCTGCTCCAGGGTCAGCGCCGTGTGCAGGATGTCCTCCTGGGGCACGAACCCGATGCGCTGGCGCAACTCGGCGTAGTGCCGGTAGAGATCCCGGCCGGCATAGACGACGTTGCCCGAGGTCGCCGGGCGCAACCCGGTCAGCGCACCCAGCAGCGTCGACTTGCCCGCGCCGCTCGGACCCACGATCGCCATCAACGACCGCGGCGGCAGGCTGAAGGACACCCCGTTCACCAGGGTCGCGCCGTCCACCCGGACCGTGATCTCGTGCGCCCCGAACGCGATGTCACCGCTGTCGACCTCGTGCACCAGCCGCTCGCCGACCCGCCGGATCCGGGAGGACCCGATGGTCACCACGGTCGAGGCGGTGAACGCGGTCTCCCCGGTCAGCCGTTGCCCACCGACGAAGGTGCCGTTCGCACTGCCGAGGTCGCGGACCGTCATCGCGCCGTCGGGCCGGACCACGATCTCGGCGTGCCGGCGGGAGACCAGCAGGTCGGTCAGCACCAGGTCGTTGGACCGGGATCGGCCGATCCGGAGGACCCCCGGCGTGAGCGGCAGGCCCTCCGGCGCCGGCGAAGAGCCCTCCGGCCCGGGCGAAACGGCTTGCGGCGAAACGGCTTGCGGCGGAACGGCTTGCGGCGGAACCACGTGTGGCGGAACGTGTGGCGGAATCCCTTGCGGGCTGTCCAGGGCCGAGGTGGGCGGTTGCACCGAGGGCACTGCCGGAAAGGCACCGGCGACGTGGGTGACCTCGGTCGGGTCACCGTGGCGCAGGATCAGCTCCGGCCCGTGGGCCGAGCCCAGCCGCACCGAGAGCCCGCCGGCACCGACCATCATCGAGGCGATCCGCCGCTCCGCCGTCCAGGTGCCGTTGGCGCTGCCCTCGTCGGCGATCCACCACTGCGCACCGTCGCGGAAGATGCGCGCGTGCCGGCGGCTGACCGACGGTTCGTCGAGCACCAGGTCGGCGCCGTAGTAGCGACCGACCGTCCACATCCGTTCCGGCGTCAGGTGATACGTCCGACCCTCGACCTCGACGGCGAGGATGTCGGCGCCGGCGTCGGGGATCGGTGGGTCGGAGTGCACAAGGTCAATCTTTGCCGACCATCGACCGGCTTTGCCCAGTATTGACCGGACCGTGCACATCTCGAGCACTTAGGGTGAACACAGTTCCCAACGCGGAGGGATCGGTTGGACGGCAAGCCGCTCGGATCCAGATACCTGTTGACCGAGGTCATCGGCCGGGGCGCCATGGGCAGGGTCTATCGGGCGACCCAGCGCGACGGCGGCCCCGACGTCGCCGTGAAGCTGCTGCGCGAGGACCTCACCCAGGAACCCTCGATGGTGGCGAGATTCGTCCGCGAGCGCGACGTGATCTCCTCGATCTCGCACCCGAACGTGGTCACCGTGCACGAGATCGTCGTGGACGGCGACCAGCTCGGCATCGTCATGGACCTCTTCCCCGCCGGGCACCTGCGCCGCACCGTGCCACCGCCGGTCGCGCCCCGCGAGGCCGTGCAACTGATCGCGCAGATGGCCTCCGGGCTGGCCGCGGTGCACGCGGCCGGCGTGGTGCACCGCGATCTCAAACCCGAGAACGTGCTGGTCAGCCTGGACGACGAGGCCATCGACCTGCGGATCACCGACTTCGGCATCGCCAGGCTGATCGGCAACACCACCCGGGTCACCTCGGCGATCGGCACCCCCGGCTATCTGGCGCCCGAGGTCACCATGGGCGAGCCGGCGCGCCGTCCGGCGGATGTCTACGCCCTCGGCGTGATGCTCTTCGAGTGGACGACGGGCCAGGTGCCGTTCGTCGCCGAGAACACCTTCGCGATGATGCGGGCGCACGCGCAGGACCCGGTGCAGCGCCCGGTCGGCATGCCCGACGAACTGGCCGACCTGGCCGGCCGGATGCTGGCCAAGCAGCCCGAGCAGCGACCGGTGGCGAGCGAGGTCGCCGAACGGCTGCTCCATCTGGCACCGACGCTCACCGGCACCGAGCCATGGCGGGAACGGGGCAGCCAACTGCTGGTACCGGCACTGCAGACACCGGCGGGTGAGCCGGTGCCCGACACCATCGTCGGCTCGTACCAGGCTGCGACCGTGCTGCGCGGTGACTCCCCGCTCGCCGGTGCCCCTCCGATGAGCGGCGCCTCCCCGATGAGCGGTGAGTCGCCGAACCCGTTGCCGGACGGGCGATTCCGGCCGCCGACCGCGGCCACCCCGACCGGTGTCGAGCTGGCCGCGGCGGGTGCGGGCGCGGGTGGCAGACGTCGCGGAACCCGTGTGGCGATCGCCGCCGCGGCGGCCGCGGCGGCGCTCGCGGTGGCGGCCGGCGGGTATCTGCTGAGCCGGCCGGACCCGGTGACCGCCCTGGCGGCACCGACGCCGTCCGGCAGCACGTCGGCCTCGCCGTCGTCGCCCGGCGTGAACGCCTCGGCCAATCCGCGGCTCGACCAGTCGGCGTCGGCCGCCGCGTCGGCCGCGGCAGGTGGCTCCTCCGGCGGTCCGGCGGCCCGTGGCGTCGTGAACTCCGCGGGCGGCCAGGGCGGTGGATCGGGCAAGCAGAGCACGCCCGCCGGGCCCGCCAAGCCGGCCGGCCCGACCGGCAGCGGGGGCAGCGGCAACGGCAGTGGTGGCGGCACCGGCGGTGGCAACAACCAGGTGCCCGCGGTGACCAAGCCGGGTGCGGTGGCCTCGATGAACCTCTCCGCCCCGACGCAGACCACCATGGCGCTGACCTGGGGAACCGCACCCCGGGCCACCGGGTACCGGCTGGGCTGGACCGAGAGCGGCTCCGACGGACGCACCTGGACCAGCGACGACGTCGAGTACGGCGCCGACCGCCGCAACGTCACCCTGATCAACCTGCGACCCGGCCGTACCTACAACGTCACGATCACGCCGCTGAACAGCGCCGGAACGGGCACCGTCACCCGCCGGTCGCTGAACACCGCCGAGGCGCCGTCCCAGCCCGACCCGCAACGCCCGGGCGCCGTGTCGTCGATGAGCCTGTCCGGCGCCACCCAGACGACGCTGAACCTGGCCTGGGGCACCGCCGAGGGCGCCACCGGCTACCGGCTGGGCTGGACCGAGAGCGGCTCCGACGGACGCACCTGGACCAGCGACGACGTCGAGTACGGCGCCGACCGCCGCAGCGTCACCCTGATCAACCTGAGGCCCGGCCGCACCTACGCGGTCACCGTGACCCCGTTGAACTCCGCGGGCACCGGCCCGGTCTCCAGCAGATCGGCCGACACGACCGGCTGAGCCGGGGAACGCCGCCCGCCCCCACCGCGTCCCACCGAGGTCCGCGTTGTCGGTCATTTCCGAAAAGTGATGATCAACAACGGGACGGCTGCCACAACCGACACCTATGGTTGAAATCGGACGGCAAGGGGGAAGCCGGTGGAGAGCAAACCGTTCGGATCCAGATACCTGTTGACCGAGGTGATCGGCCGTGGGGCGATGGGCCGGGTCTATCGGGCGACGCAGCGCGACGGGGGGCCCGATGTCGCGGTGAAGCTGTTGCGCGAGGACCTCGCCCAGGAACCGTCGATGGTCGCCCGGTTCGTTCTCGAGCGCGACGTGATCAGCTCGATCTCGCACCCGAACGTGGTCACCGTGCACGAGGTGATCGTGGACGGCGACCAGCTCGGCATCGTCATGGACCTGTTCCCCGCCGGGCACCTGCGCCGCACCGCACCGCCGCCGTTGCCGCCGCAGCAGTCGGTGGAGATGCTCGCCCAGATGGCCTCCGGGCTGGCCGCGGTGCACGCGGCCGGCGTGGTGCACCGCGATCTCAAACCCGAGAACGTGCTGGTCAGCCTGGACGACGAGGCCATCGACCTGCGGATCACCGACTTCGGCATCGCCAGGCTGATCGGCAACACCACCCGGGTCACCTCGGCGATCGGCACCCCCGGCTATCTGGCGCCCGAGGTCACCATGGGCGAGCCGGCGCGCCGTCCGGCGGATGTCTACGCCCTCGGCGTGATGCTCTTCGAGTGGACCACCGGCCGGATGCCGTTCGAGGCCGAGAACACCTTCGCGATGATGCGGGCGCACGCGCAGGACCCGGTGCTGCGTCCGGAGGGCATGCCCGACGAACTGGCCCACCTGCTCGCCCGCATGCTCAGCAAGGACCCGGACCAGCGCCCCGAGGCGGGCGAACTCGAGCAGCGGCTGCGCGAACTGGCGCCCACCCTGGCCGACGAGCAGCCCTGGCCGGAACCGGGCACGACGATCATGGTTGCGGGTCTCGACCTGGCGGGGCCGGGCTCCGGTCCGGAACCACAGCAGGACTCGGGGCCGGCGACGCTGCCGCCGAACACCGTGATGACGCCGGTGCTCACCGGCCTCGGTGCCGGCGCGGCCGCACCGTCGCCCGCCACTCCTGTGACGCCCGCAGCTGCTGCCCGGACACCGGTGCCGATCGGTACCGGGTTCCGGTTCAGGCCGCCGTCGGCCTATCCGTCGATCGGCGTGGAGCGATGGACGGCGCCCCCGGCCCCGGCGCCGCGTCCACCGCAGCGGCGGGTGTCGCGGACGGCGGTCGCCGCCGCGGCGGCGGTCACCGCGATCTCGCTGGCCGGCGGCAGCTATCTGCTCAGCCTGCGCGACCCGCAGACGTTGCTGGCCCCGGCGACCACGACGTCCGGCAGTCTCTCGCCGACCGGTTCGACGAAAGGTGCGGGTCTGCTGCGCGGTGACCCGAACACCGACCGGGACGCCGACCGGCCCGGTGAGACGGTCCGCGGAACGTCCGGCAGCAATGTGCCGGCACAGCGCGGCAACGGCTCGATCCATGGCCAGGAGGTCTCGGACAGCCGTCCGGACGGCGGCTCCACCGCGGGGGTGTCGACGCCGGCGGCGGCCTCGTTCATGAGCCTGACCACCCCGACCCAGACCTCGCTGCAACTCTCCTGGGGAGCTGCCTCCGGCGCCACCGGGTACCGCTACGGCTGGACCGAGGGCGGTGCCGACGGACGCAGCTGGCGCAGCGCCGACCTGGGCGCCGACCAGCGCAGCGCGACCCTGAGCCGGCTACGTCCGGGGCGCACCTACAACGTCTGGCTGACCCCGGTGAACAGCGCGGGGTCCGGAGCAACGACACAGCGATCGATGAGCACCCTCGGCACCGCCACCGCGACCACCGTCACGATTGGGCCGCCGACGGTCACCACGACGCCCCCTCCTTCGACCACGGTGACACCGTCGACCACCGCGCCTCCCCCGCCCACCACCGTGGAACCGCCACCGCCGCGCACCACGATCCCGCCGACGCCACCGATCACGAGTGTGCCGCCGACCACCGACACCCCC
>DAIOVT010000015.1:0-19496 GCA_036758885.1 Kineosporiaceae bacterium | reverse complement strand
CCGTCGCCGACCCGATCACCACCCGCTCCCGCACCGCCGCGCCGACGATGTCGAGGGCCGCCGTCGCCACCGGGGTCAACGCGTCCTCGGCGACGAGCACCTGGGTTCCGCTGTGCTCGAGGATGTAGGCGATCTCCTCGGCGTTGAGCATGAAGTTGATCGGAACCAGGACCACGCCCAGCCGTGCCGTCGCGAACGACAGCACGGCGAACTGCCAGCTGTTGTGCGACAGCACGGCGCAGCGGTCGCCCGCCTCCAGGCCCTGGTCCTGCAGCGCGTGGGCGGTCCGGTTGATCACGTCGTCGAACTCGGCGAACGTGAGCCCGACCTCGCCGTCCTGCACGGCCAGCTTGTCGGGATGTCTGGCCGCAGATCTGCGGGGCAGGTCGCCCAGGCTCTGCTGTCGGGCGAGATCGACGCTGCTGTCAGTCACCGGGTCTCCTGAACTCGTTGCGCTGCTTGAGGTTTCGTCGTGCTCACCTCACCGGGGTGAGGTGAGCACGACTCTTGCACGACCTGCTCGTCAGTGGACGAGCTGGGCGGTTGCCTCCTCGGCCACGGGCCGCTGTCCGTGCCGCATCACGAAGGTGATCAGCAGACCGAGGACGGCGAAGACCGTGTTCAGGATGAGCACGATCTTGAAGCCGCTGTCGGCGTAGATCGGGTTGCCCTGGATCACGGTGTGGACGTGCGAGCCGAGGACGGCGAAGGCGATCTGCAGGCCGACGGCCGACCCCAGGGTGCCGAACACGCCGACGACGTTGGCGCTGACCGCCTGCTTGGCCACCGGCACGGCGGCGATCACCAGGTTGGGTATGGCCGCGCTGATCAGGCCGCCGCCGATGGCGTAGATGAAGTTGCCGATGAAGAGTTGGGTCATCGAGTAGTGCGAGAAGGCGAGCATGCCGGTGCCGACGGCGGCGAAGACGAATCCCGCCCAGGCCGGCAGCCGGGGACCGCGGCGCTGGGCGATCCAGCCGACGGCGAAGCCCATCGCCACCGAGGCGACGGCGGCCGGGGTGGTGATGTGGGCCAGTCCGGTCGCGCTCTCGCCGAGGCCGTACCCCGCGCCGAGCTCCTTGGGCGTCTGCACCAGGTAGGCGAGCAGGACGGCGTTGATCACGATGACCGCCTGGGCCATGAAGTTGGCCACCAGGGTGGTGGAGACCGCGCGGCTGCCGAGCAGGTCCAGATCCATGATCGGGAAGTCGATGCGGCGCTCGTAGGCCACCCATGCGGCCAGCATCAACGCGCCGATCACGGCCGAGCCGATGATCCGGGGCGACGTCCAGCCCCAGGTGGTGCCCATGCTGAGCGCGAGCAGCATCAGGGCGAGCGACAGGCCGAGTGCGAGGCCGCCGACCCAGTCGATCCGGGTGCGCACCCGGATCGGGCTCTCCGGAACGAACGCGAAGATCAGGGCGGCGATGATCGCGGGGAAGATGGCGAGGAAGAGGAACACGCCCCGGTAACCGTGGTTGTCCAGCAGCCAGCCGGACAGGTTCGGGGAGATGATGCCGGTCAGTCCGATGCCGGCCGTCGAGATGCTCACGGCCAGGGCGAGCAGCTTGGCCGGGAAGATGTCGCGCATCAGCGAGTAGGTGATCGGGATGATCGCGATGCCGACACCCTCGAGGGTGCGCCCGATCAGGACCACGGTGAAGGACGGCGAGAAGGCCACGATCAGGGAGCCGAGGATCATCGCCGCCGCGGACAGCAGCAGGAATCGGCGCTTGCCGTAGGCGTCGGCGAGCTTGCCGATCAGGGGAGCCGTGCACATGCCGGCCAGCTGGAAGGCGGTGAACATCCAGCCGATCTGGGTGGTCTCGAACTGCTGGGCCATGTGCGGCAGGGCCGGCGTGACCAGGCTGAAGGCGTAGGCCGCCTCTTCTGAGAGCAGTACCAGCAGCAGCAGCACACCGATCCAGTAGCGGGTGCTGCGCTGGGTGGTTTCCCCGACAAGTTCTGCGTGTTCCGGTTGTTCGGGCGTTGCGGGTTCGATGCCAGTCTGATTCGACATCACTGTCTCCCAGATCCAAGGTCCCTGGCTCGCCGGCGGACTGTCCGGCTTGCCGCCCCGATCAAGTGATCGGAACGCTTGATTCTATCGAATGTTCATGTGACGGGGAACACCAAATCGATTGTCCGCTCAAGAAGTTCGGATCCGCATCGGGCATTCGGCCCGAATCGTCCGGATTTCTGGTAAGGCCCGTCATGGGTCGCGCCACGCACCCGGGCTCGGGAACGTGGCGCGACCGCAGACGAAACGGGCTGTCGAGTCAGATGCTCATGCGGTGGCGAGACGCTTACGCGCCACCAGTTCGCGCAGCCCGGTCGCGACCTCCTCGACCGAGGGGAGGCAGTACTTCTCCAGGTAGGAGTTCTGCGGAATGTGCGTGTCCTTGCCGCAGACCCGCGCGATGGGCGCCTCGAGCCGGTCGAACAGCTCGGACTGGACACGGGCGGTGATCTCCGCGCCGACCCCACCGGTCAGGCAGGCCTCGTGGACCACCATCAGGCGACCGGTCTTCTCCACCGACGCCATGATCGCGTCCCAGTCCATCGGCACGATGCTGCGCAGGTCGATCACCTCGACGTCGACCCCGACGGCGGCCAGTTGCTCGGCCGCCTCGAGCACGATCGGAACGCTGCCGCTGTAGGTGACGACGGTCGCGTCGGTGCCTTCGCGACGGGTGGCGGCCTTGCCCAGCGGGACCACGAAGTCGGTGTCCAGGGGTACCTCGCCGCGGGTGAAGAACATGCCCTTGTTCGGCATGAAGATCACCGGGTCAGGGTCCCGGATCGAGGCCTTGAGCATGCCCTTGACGTCGGCCGGGGTGGACGGCACGGCGACCTTGAGACCCGGGTTGTGCAGCAGGTGGGCCTCCAGGCTGCTGTTGTGCTCGGCGCCCGATCCACCGAGGACACCGGTACCCGCGATCACCGTCACCGGCAGCTCGTTCGGCTTGCCCCCGTGCATGAACCGCCACTTGGCCAGCTTGTTGAACACCTCGTCGCCGGCGATGAAGAGGAAGTCGGAGAAGGTGATGTCGACGACCGGTACCGCGCCGCCGAGACCGGCACCGACCGCCGCTCCGATCATGAACGTCTCGACCACCCCGGTGTCCCGCACCCGGGATTCGGAGAACTTGTCGATCAGGCCGCGGGAGAGTCCGAACTGCCCACCGAGGGTGGTCAGGTCCTGGCCCATGGCGAAGACCCGGGGGTCCCGGGCCATCTCCTCCTCGATGGCGAGCCCGATGGCCTGCTGATAGCGCAGCTTCTTCACTTGCTTCTCGCTCATGCCACTCACTCCGCGTAGAGGTTGTTGAAGATGATCTCGGGACCGGGGATGGGACCGGCCAGCGATCGTTCCGCCGCGGCCGACAGCTCCTGCTGCGCCTTCTCCCTGATGACCGGCACCTCAGCGGGGTCGAGGTAGCCCTCGAGCACCTGGACCGGATCGCGGTAGTTCTCCAGCTCGTTGGCCGGGCGGTACTTACCGACGTCGCCGTAGTAGTGCCCGCCCCGCCGGTAGGTGACGGTCTCGACCATCGCCGGGCCGTTGCCGGCCACGATGTGGTCGCGGGCCCGCTTGACGGCGGCGTAGACAGCCACCGGGTCCTGGCCGTCGACCCGCTCGCCGGGGATGCCGTACGCCGCCGCCCGCTCGGCGATGGTCGGCGTGCCCGAGATCGAGTCGAACGAGGTGGCTACCGCCCAGCCGTTGTTCTCGCAGAAGTACAGCAACGGCAACTTCCATGCGGTCGCCTGGATCAGCGTCTCGTGGAAGGTGCCGCGCGACGCGGTGCCGTCACCGAAGCCGGAGACGGCGATACCCGGTTCACCGAGCACCTGTTTGGCCAGGGCCAGTCCACCGCCGAGCACGTGGGCGGTGCCCAGCGTGCCGCCGGAGCCGACCAGGCCGAGCTCCTTGTCGGCCCAGTGCGGTGCGCCGCCGCCTTTGCCCGAGGTGCTGCCGTTGGTGCGGCCCAACAGGTCGGCGATCACCAGCTCCGGGTCCATGCCCCTGGCGATCGGCCAGTTGGTGCCCCGGTGGTACCACATGATCTTGTCCTCGGGTGCGAGGGCCCCCATCAGACCGACCGCGCAGCCTTCCTGGCCGCGTCCGGGGTGCCACCACCCGTTGAACGTGTTGTCCGCGGCCCATTTCTCGAAGAGGTCCTCGATGCCGCGAGCAATGATGATGCGGTGGTACATGGTGCGCAGAATGTCGGGATCAACGTCGGTCTCAGCAGGTGTCAGTGTCGTCATGACTCGACTTCTCTTTCAATCCAGATGCGAATGGGCTCCTGGCCAGGCCTCAGGAGGCAGAGTCCTGGCCCTGGCCGGCAGGTTGCTCGGCCAGGTAGTCGTCCAACTTCCAGCTCTCCGCGCGCGAGGCCAGCGCGGTGAGATAGCGAATGACTTCTCCGCCGTCCAGGGCCCGGTGGTCGAAGGTGAGCGAGGGGCAGAGCACCGTGCGGATCTCGACGGACTCGTTCTCGCCGCTGCCCACCACGATCGGGATCCGGCGCAGCCCCGGAAACCCGAGCAGGGCCACCTGGGGCGGGTTGAGCAGGGCCTCGGCGCGCAGCGAAGGGCCCACCGCGCCTGGGTTGCTCAACGTGAAGGTGCCACCCTGCATCTCGGTCAGCTCGAGCTTGCCGTCCCGGGCCCGCAGGGCCAGATCTCGGACATGCCCGCCGATCGCCTGCACGCCGAGGGTCTGCGCGTCCCGGATCACCGGCACCACCAGACCGCCCGGGGCATCGACGGCCACTGCGAGGTTGACCGTCTCCCACTGGATGAGCTGACGCTCGGTGTAGGTCGCGTTCAACTGCGGGAACTCGCCGAGCGCGGAGAGTGCGGCCTTCGCCATGAAGGCCATCACCGACAGCCGCTCCTCCGGGGCGCGACCGGCGGCGCCGTTCCACTCGGCGCGCGCCTTGAGCAGCTCGGTCAGGTCGATCTGCACGTCCGCCGTGAGTGCCGGGATCTGCGACGCAACGGTGAGGTTGCGCGCGATCGCCCGGCGCCGCGGCTTGAGCCGGATCAGGGTGTGCGGAACGTCCTCGTAACCCTCGGGCAGGACGTCGGACCCCGCCTCGTTGGTCGTCTGACTCACGATGCTCCCGGCTGGTAGGCGTTCACCGCGGCGGCGACGTCGTCGTCGCTGGCATCGGCCGGCGCCAGCAGCGCGACGACCGTGCCGACCGCGACCTCGTCGCCGTCCTCGACGAGGAGCTTGGCGACCTTGCCGCCCTGTGGCGCCTCGAGCTCGGTGTCGACCTTGTCGGTGCTGACCTCGGCCAGCACGTCGCCCTCTTCGACCACGTCACCCACGCTCGCAACCCACTCCGTGATCTCGACGTTCTCCACGGAGCCGCTGTGCGGGACCTTCACCTCGTACAGCTCAGCCATCTGTTCTTCCTCCTCGATATGGATCTGACGGTGTGGAACATCTGAATTACCGGGCCACGACCTACTGGGCCACGACCTCTGCTTCGCCGGTGGCCTTGACCTCGCCGGTGGCATCGGCGATGGAGATGGACAGTGTCGACGTGCCCGATTCCGTGTCCGTGGACACGCAGGTGGCCGTGCAGGTGAGCACGTCACCGACGTGGGTCATGCCGACGAACCGCACGCCGAACCGGCGCAAGGACTGCTGTGGGACGAGTTCGGTGAGGAATCGTCCGAGGTAGGCCATCGGCAGCATGCCGTGCGCGATCACGTCGTCGAACCCTGCGGCGCGTGCGGCGTCGATGTCGACATGCAGCGGATTGTGGTCACCGGAGGCTCCGCAGTAGAGGGCCAGGGTCAGCCGGCTGATCGGCGGCAGCGGCTCTCCGGTCCAGGTCTTGCCCTCCTCCAGAACGGTCATCAGGAGCCCTCCTTGTTCATGACCACGATCAGCATGCGCAGCCGGGCGACCGGTGTTCCGCCGTTCTTGGTGACGTCGGTCAGCTTGGTGACCAGCTCCATCGCCCCACCACGCTTGACGTCGATCGAGGCGATCGAGGCACTGAAGGTCAGGACGTCGCCCGCCCAGGCCTGCTCGTGATAGGTGAACTCCTGCTCGCCGTGCAGCACGTTGGCGATGTCGACACCGATCGTGCGCAGATAGCTCCAAGGGTCGGGCAGTTCCATCTCGAGCCCGAACAGCAGCGTGGGCGGCACCGGCAGGCCCGGCCAGCCCTTGGCCCTGGCGGCCTCGGGGTCGATGTACTCGGGTCGGGTCTCACCGATCGCCTTGGCGAACTGCCGGAGCCGGCCGGCCTCGACCTCGACGTCGTAGCTGGGCAGTTCCAGGCCGACGAAGCTCTGGTCGATCATGACTGCCTCACCAACTCCGACTCTGTGGTCCACGCGGAGAAGTCGGGTGCCCGCTTCTCCAGGAAGGCGGTCAGTGCCTCCTGCATCTGTGGCGACTGGGCGGCCAGTACCTGGTTGCGGTTCTCCACCTCGAGTGCCGCGTCGATCGACGGTGAGTCGATGTTCTGACGCAGCACCGCCTTGGTCAGCCCGACGCCGAAGGGGCTGTTCAGCGTGATCGAACTGGCCAGTTCGACGGCCTCGTCGAGCAGGCGGTCGGTCTCGACCACCCGGTTGACCAGGCCGATCCGGAGCGCCTCGTCGGCGCCGACGAAGCGGCCGGTCATCAGGATCTCGGCGGCGATGCCCATGCCCACCACACGGGGCAGGGTCCACGACGAGCCGCAGTCGCCCCCGGAGAGTCCGATCCGGACGAAGGCCGCGTTGAACCGGGTCTCGGGGGTGGCGACCCGCATGTCGGCGGCGAGCGCGAGCGAGAAGCCAGCCCCGGCCGCGGCCCCGTTGACCGCGGCGATCACCGGCTTGTCGATCCGGGCCAGCGACATGATTCCGTCGCCCCAGGTCTTCTGCTGGGTGAGCATCTCGTCGGCGGTCATGTCCGGCAGGGTGCCGGCGTCGGCCAGGTCGAGGCCGGCGCAGAAGGACCGGCCCTCCCCGGTCAGCACGAGTGCCCTCACCGAGTTGTCCGCCTGCACGCTTGCGGCCAGCGACTCCAGTTCGGCGAACATGCCGAAGGTCAGGGCGTTGAGCTTCGTCGGCCGGTTCAGCTTGGCCACAAGCACCCCGGCGGCGGGGCGGCTGAGCGCGATGTTCTCAAGTTCAGCCATCGTTGCGCGCCTCCCGCAGTCGTCGGAGCTCACTGCGAGCCAGGACCATTCGGTGCACCTCTTCCGGGCCGTCGGCGAACCTGAGGCCACGTGCCTGCGCCCACAACATCGCCATCGGGTAGTCGGCGGTGAGCCCGCCGGCACCATGGGTCTGGATCGCCCGATCGATCACCCACTGCGCCATCGACGGAACCAGGATCTTGATGGCGGAGATCTCGGTGCGGGCCGCTTTGGCGCCACCCTGGTCGATCAGCCAGGCGGTCTTGAGCACCAGTAGGCGGGCCTGTTCGATCCTGACCCGGGCCTCGGCGATCGACTCCTGCACCACGGCGTTCTGCGAGAGTGGCCGGCCGAACGCCTCGCGAGAATCCGCCCGCTCGCACATCAACTCGAATGCTCGCTCGGCCATGCCGATCACCCGCATGCAGTGGTGGATGCGGCCTGGACCGAGACGTGCCTGGCCGAGGGCGAAGCCCTTGCCCTCCTCGCCGAGCAGTGCATCTCGTCCGACCCGGACGTTGTCGAAGGTGACCTCGGCGTGCCCACCGTGGGTCTCGTCCCAGAAACCCATGACGGAAAGTCCACGCTCGACGGTCAGACCCGGTGTGTCCCGGGGAACCAGCAGCATCGAGTGTCGCGAGTGCCGGTCCGCCTCCGGGTTGCTCAGGCCGAGCACGATCACCAACTGGCAGTCCGAGCTGAGGATGCCCGTCGTCCACCATTTGCGACCGTTGATCACGTAGTCGTCGCCGTCGCGGGTGATCGCGGTGTGGATGTTCGAGGCGTCCGAGGATGCGACGTCGGGTTCGGTCATGCTGTATGCCGAGCGGATCCGGCCGTCCAGCAACGGCTCCAGCCAGCGGGTGCGCTGCTCCGGTGTGGCAAACATGTGCAGCAGTTCCATGTTCCCGGTGTCCGGGGCCGCACAGTTCATCGCCTCGGGGGCGATGTGCGGGCTGCGGCCGCTGATCTCGGCCAGCGGTGCGTACTGCACGTTGCTCAGTCCGGCACCCTCCTCGGCATGCGGGAGGAACAGGTTCCACAGGCCGCGCGCCTTGGCCTGCTTCTGCAGTTCCGCCATCGCGGCCGGGCGCTCCCAGCTGTGTGGTTGGTCCGGACTGTGCACCTCGAAATCGGCTTCGGCGGGGTAGACGTGGCCGTCCATGAAGTCGAGCAGCTCGCGACGGAGCTCCTCGGTGCGTTCGTCGTAAGCGAATTCCATCTGGATCGATCCCCTTGTCGAGTCGGCCGGGTCAGCGATTCACCGTGTCCAGCGATTCACCGTGTCCAGCGATTCACGGTGTCCAGACCGCGTTCTACCAGTGGCTGCACCAGGTTTCCCATCCGCTCGAAGCCCTCGCCGACGGTCATTCCCTTGACGTACCGGTAGTGGATCCCCTCACAGATGACGGCGAGTTTGAAGAAGGCGAACGCGGCATACCAGTCGAAGTCGGCGAGGTCGAGAGAGGTCGCCGCCACGTACCGGTCGCGCATCTGCGCCCAGCTCGGGAAGCCCTCGAAGTCGACCGGCGTGGCGGCGATGGGGTTGTCCAGGCCCTGCCAGCCCTCCCAGAACAGGTAGAGCATGCCCAGGTCGGTCAGCGGGTCGCCGAGGGTCGACATCTCCCAGTCGATGACGGCCAGGATCTTGGCGCTGCCGCGCTCCACGAGCGCGTTGTCGAGCCGGAAATCCCCGTGTACCACCGAAGCGCGCTGGGCCTCGGGCACTCGCTCGGCCAGCTTCTCTGCGAGCTCCTTGATACCCGGCACCTCGCGGCTGGTCGAGCTCTCGAGCTGCTTCACCCAGCGCCGCACCTGGCGTCCGGCGTACCCCTCGGGACGGCCGAAGTCGCCGAGACCGACCGCCTCGTAGTCCACTTGGGCCAGGGCGGCCAAGGCGTCGACGAACGACAGGCCCAGGGCCTCACGCTCGGCCGGCGTCAGCCGCTCGAAGTCGGCGGCGTCGCGGTAGGTGTCGCCGTCCACCCGGGCCATCACGTAGAAGGAGGAGCCGATCACCGCCGGGTCGTCACAGATGGCGACCATCGCCGGCACCGGAACCGCCGTCGCATCGAGCGCCTTCATCACCCGGTACTCACGCCCCATGTCGTGCGCGGTCTCCAGCACATGGCCGAGCGGGGGCCGCCGCATCACCCAGTCGTGCTTGCCGTCGGTGAGGGTGTAAGTCAGGTTGGATCGGCCGCCGGAGAGCAACGAGGCACGCAGCGGACCTGCCAGACCGCCGTCCACGTGCTCACCGAGAAAACTTTCCAAGGCACTGAGCGCGCCCCCCTGCAACGTGGATTCCGCGGGAATCTCTGCCTCGGACACGGTTCCTCCTTGACGCGACTCAGCTTCATTGGGAGTGGTCTGGATCAGTTGTATGAATCATTCGCTTTATTAAGATCGGGTGTCAAGGGGAAATCGACACCCAATTGGGGCAGTGACCTGTGGTGAGGCCCCTGCGGTCATCGGTCAGCCGTGCGCGTGCAACGGCTTGCCGGCGATGGCAAGGAGCGCTTCGCCGACCGCCTCGTTCTGACTCGGGTGTGAATGCACGAGCCGAGCGGCGTCCAGCACCGGGATGTCGAGGTTGACCAGCAGTTGCGCCTCGCCGATGAGTTCGCTGACCCGGCTGCCGACCATGTGCACGCCGACGATGCGGTCACCCGCGCGCACCAGCTTGACGAAGCCCTGGGTGCCCAGGATCTGGCTCTTGCCGTTGCCGCCGAGGTCGTAGCGCACGGTGGACACGTCGTCGAAGCTCTCGCGAGCGCTCGCCTCGGACAGACCGACCGAGGCGACCTCGGGCTCGCAGTAGGTGACCCGCGGGACGCCGGAGTCCGGCACAGGGGTGGGGGTGAGGCCGGCGATCTCCTCGGCGACGAAGATGCCGTGCTGGAAGCCGCGGTGTGCGAGCTGCAGCCCGGGCACGATGTCACCCACGGCGTAGATGCCCTCGGCGCTGGTCCGCAGCCGGTCGTCGGTCACCACGAACCCGCGCTCCAGCTTGACGCCGTTCTCCTCGAAGCCCATGTCGGCGGTCACCGGGCCACGGCCGACGGCGACGAGCAGCAGTTCGGCCTGCAGCACGTCGGTCTTGCCGTCCTTGGTGACGGTGACGCTGACGCCGTCGGGCGTGGTCTCCACGCTCTCCATGAGGGTCTTCAGCCGGAAGCCGATCTTCCGCTTGCGGAAGGCCCGCTCCAACATCTTGGAGACCTCCTCCTCCTCGGAGGGGACCAGGTGCGGCAGTGCCTCGACGATGGTCACCTCGGCACCGAAGGACTTCCACACGCTGGCGAACTCGCAGCCGATGACGCCGCCGCCGAGCACGATCACCGAGGACGGCACCCGGTTGAGCTGGAGGGCGTGGTCGGATGTGAGGACGCGTTCGCCGTCGACCTCGACGCCCGGCAGCGTGCGCGGGGAGGAGCCGGTCGCCAGCACGATGTTGCGCCCCTGGACGGTGGTTCCGTCGACGTCGATCGTGCCCGGGCCGACCAGCCGGCCGTGGCCGCTGATCAGGTCGACGCCCTGCTGGCCGACCAGGCCGGTCAGTCCGCGGAAGAGCCGGTTGATGACGCCGTCGCGGTACTCGTTGACGGCGCCGATGTCGATGCTGTCGAAGGTCGAGCGGACGCCGTACCGCTCCGCCTCGCGCACGGTGTCGGCCACCTCTGCGGCGTGCAGCAGGGCCTTGGTCGGGATACAGCCGACGTGCAGGCAGGTGCCGCCGAGCTTTCCCTGCTCGACCAGAGCCACCGAGAGGCCGAGTTCGGTGGCGCGAAGCGCCGCGGCGTACCCGCCGCTGCCGCCACCGAGGATGACGAGGTCGTAGGTCTTTCCTTCGACCGGGTTCGCGGTCACGAGTGCCTCCTTGGCGGTTGCCGATGATCCGGGGAGCGGCCTGGGCTGGTCCGCTCCCCGGTGGGGGGAGCGGACCAGCTCGCCAGGTACCGGCGTGCTCGCTGTCGTGTTGCTTGCCTGCCGGTTACTGCTGCTTGCCTGTTGTTGCGGGTTGCCGCTTGCCGAGCCGGTGAGCGACGTTCGCGCTCACTCGGTGACCGCGCCGGGCACTGTGAGTCGAGGCACCGCCAGGGCGACCAGGAGGGCCAGGCCGGCGAGGATGGCGGCCGCGACATAGGCCCAGACCATTCCGGTGTTGGTGAAGAAGGCCTGGCCGTTCACGACGGTGCCGACATGAGCGCCGAGGATGGCGAAGCCGATCGTGGGGCCGACCGCACCACCGAGCGACTGGGTCGTTCCGGAGATGCCGGCGGTGATGCCCTGGATGTCGCGTGGGACGGCGGCGATGACCAGAGCGGGGATGGCCGAGAAGACCAGGGCCTGGGTGATACCGAGCAGTGCGAAGCCGGCGATCACCTGCCACTTCTCGCCGTGGGCCAGGCCGAGGAACAGTGACCCGGCGATGGCCAGACTCAGACCGAGCACCACAGGTGCCTTGGCCCCGGTCTTCCGGATCACCGAGCCCAGGGCGAACCCGACGATGACGGTGAAGAATCCGGCAGTGGCCGAGAAGGCCGCCAGCCCGGTGGCGCTGACCCCGAATCCGTAGTCCTTGCCGATTTCGCGGGGCGTCTGCACCAGCATCGGCAGCACGGTGGCTGCCAGACCCAGTGAGGTCTGACCGAGGAAGCCGAAACCCAGCACGGTGGCAACCGATCGTTGCCGCAGGACGTTGAGAGCGATCAGCGGCTCGGCAACGCGGTTCTCCACCTGTACCCAGATGGCGAGCAGGAGCAGGCCGCCGATGAAGCAGGCGAGCGTCTTGGGTGAGGTCCATCCCCAGGACGAGCCCTGGCTGACCCCGAGAAGAGCGATACCCAGGGCGACACCCAGCAGCACTGCGCCACCGGTGTCGAGCTTCGCCCTGGCGCGGAAGGTGGATCCCGGGATGAAGAAGAAGATGAGCAGCAGGCCCAGCAACTGCTCGGCGACCAGGAACCAGAACACCGAGCGCCAGCCGAAGTTGTCGACGAGCAGGCCGGCGATGAACGGTCCCAGCACGGTGACCACACCCACGCCGCTGGCCGCGACCGTGACCGCGAAGGCCAGGATCCGCCGCGGGAAGATGTCGCGCATCAGCGAATAGGTGAGCGGGCCCAGGGCGATCAGGAAGCCCTCGAGCGCCCGGCCGAGCAGCAGCAGCGGGAAGGTCGGGGCCACGGCCGCCAGAAGGGCACCCACCGTTGCGATGACCGTGACCACCAGGATCATCTGTTTCTTGCCGTAGATGTCACCCATGCGGGCGAGCAGCGGCGTGCTGACCGCTCCGACCAGGGTCAGCGCCGAGTACATCCAGCCGACCTGGGTGGTCTGGAACTCCGCCGAGACCGGAACCAGGGTCGGTGAGACCAGGTTGAACGAGAAGGCGATGGCCTCCATGTGGATGACCAGAACGACCAGGACCAGCCACCAGTAGGCGTTCGGGCGTCCGCCGCCGTCCTCCCCCTCATCGGCGTCGGCCTCGTTCACCGCCAACTGACCCTCGATGTCCGCGGCCGATCGGGACGGGTCCCCGGGCAGTGGCTCGGGTGAGATCACTTCATGGTGCGGATGTTCGTCATCCCGGGAGTTCGAGTTCATGGGCTCTCCAGCGGAAACGTGGATCGAAGGGGATCCTGCCGACTGTCAGTGGCCCGATGTGGGCCCGGTCACAGACGCTATAGGTGTTCAAAGCACTTGTAAAGATCAGCTGATTGGAACATCTGCACTTTTAAGTACGGTCGGTCGAACTGGTGAACAATCAGTCATGTAACGATCACGCTAAGTAGTGCTCGGTGATCGCGACAAGCACTTCCTCGTAGGGCTCCTGTCGCTGACGGCGACGCGACGCCCCGCTCGCGGATCCGTGTCGGGGCGGGGGTTGCGGCGTCCGGGCTGAGCAGGCGGAACGATCAGAGGGGCGGAATGGGCCGGAGGGATCAGGCCCGCCCGGCGAGCGTCAGCTCGCCGGTTTCGCGCGTACGTACTGACCCGGCGCCGGCTCGAGGGGCGGGTTGAGCGCAGAGCCGAGAGTGGTGCGGGCCTTCCGCGACGTGCCGGCCCGTTTGTGCAGCCAGTCGGCCCAGGCCTCCCACCAACTGCCCCGGTGCTCCGTCGCCGAGGCCCGCCAGGTCTCCGGATCGGGATCGAGATCGTCGCCCGTCCAGTAGTGCGCCTTGGGGTTGCCCGGAGGGTTGACCAGGCTGGCGATGTGGCCGGAGTAGCTGAGTACGAAGGTCGCGTCACCGCCGACCATCTGGGTGGTGCGGTAGCACCCCTTCCAGGGGGTGAGGTGGTCGGTGAGGGCGCCGGTGACGAAGACCGGTGCCTTGATCCGGGACAGGTCGATCGGGGTGTTCAGCACCTCGAGCCCTTCCCCGGTGACGAGGGAGTTGTCGCGGAAGATCGACAGGAACTGGCCGTGCAGCGTGGCCGGCAGGTTGGTGCCGTCCGCGTTCCAGGCCAGGATGTCGAAGGCCGGCGGGTTCTTGCCGAGCACGTAGTTGTTCACGACATAGTTGAAGATCAGGTCGTTCGGGCGCATCAGGGTGAACGCCGCGCCCATCTGCTGACTCGTGATGACGCCGCTGTGGCTCGACCGCTTCTTGGCGAACCCGAGCAGTCCGCGGTTCTGGAACGCCGCCAGGGGAGCTCGCTCGGCGTAGTCGAGCAGGGTGACCCCGTACGACATCGAGTGCGCGCGCTCGTCGCCCTCCGCCGCCAGGTGGTTGAGCAATGTGGTGGTGATCAGTCCGCCCGCGCAGAAGCCCATCAGGTTGGCGTCCGGCTGGCCGGTGATCTCGAGCACCGTGTCGAGCGCCCTGGAGACCCGGCCCGCATAGTCGTCGAGGCCCCAATCGCCCTGCTCCGGACCGGGATTGCGCCAGGACAGCAGGAACACCTGGAATCCCTGCTTGACCGCGAACTCGACGAAGCTGCGCTCCGGTCTCAGGTCGAGGAAGTAGTAGCGGCCGATCGGCGGCGGCACGATCAGCAGCGGCCGGGACTTCACTCGCGGGGTGCTCGGGGAGTACTGGATCAGTTCGCCCAGCTCCTCGCGTGCGACCACCGCGCCCGGGGTGATCGCGAGGTCGCGGCCGACCTGGAAGGGGGCCTTGTCGACGGTCGTCGGCAGGCCGCCGTTGTGACGGGCGTCGTGGATGAAGTTCGCCGCCCCGCGGACGACGCTCGCGCCGGCCGTGTCGAAGGCGCGCTTCAGCCCTGCGGGATTGGTGAAGATCAGGTTGCTCGGGGAGAGCGCGGCGACCGCCAGTTCGGCGGCGAACCGCGCCCGCTCGATGCTGCGCCCGTCGGCCCCGGACTCCTCGAGATCGTCGAGCAGGCGGCGGACGGCGGACTCCCCGCCCAGATAGGCCTGGACCAGTCGGCGGAAGAGCGGGTTCTCGTCCCAGCCGGGGTCGTTGAACCGGCGGTCGGAACTCGGCTTGACGTCGGACTGACCGCTGAGGATGCGGACCAGCCCACCGGGCAGTTGCTTGGCCTCCTCGGTGAGGGCCGGGCGGGGCGCGAGCAGCTCTGCGAGGGCTCGTACGCCCTGGCCGAGGCTGGGGATGCCGACCACCTCGCCACCTGCGACGGCGTCGGCGTCGGGTTCGTTGTTGTCGGTCATGAGGCAGCCTCTCCGTCAGTTCGTGTTACCGCGGTTCTCGCTTGCCGGCGTCGCTCGCTCGCAGGGACGTCCGGGACCACACCCGAGGGTCGCCGCCACCGACTGCACCATGCCGGACCCGGCTGTGGCCTACACCACGTCCACTGCCGCCCAACATACTGAGATCAGATGATTGGTCCAAGTGATTGCAGAGATTGTGATTGCACAGTTCGATGCGACGGCGGCCAGGTGATCCAAGGTGATCAAGGCTGACGCCGTCCGCCGGCCGGGCCGGCGACGGGGGAGGGGTGCCGTTCAGCCGGTGGACTCCACAGCGGCGTACGCCGCGGTGGTCGGGCGCCGTCCGGTGATGGCTGCGGTGAGTCCGCCGGCGATGAAGTCGATGATGATCTCGCGGGACGCCTCGCGCTCGGCCGGATCGGCGGGCACCCGGCTGACCAGGCTCAACAGCGAGCGGACGGCGACGATCGTCGCCTGCAGGCTGCGTTCCTCGGGTTGGCCGGGGAAGCAGGCGCGCACCCGGGAGTGCAGGTCTGCGATGACGACGCCCGTCACTCGGCTGGTGCGTAGGTCGTCGGTTCCGGCGCGCTGTGCGACGATCTGCAACCATTCGGCACCGCTGATCGGCTCGCGGGCAAGCAGTTCGAAGTAGGGAAGTGCGACGCTCTCCACCACCGCCCGAGCGGTCGGCCGATCGGGTGAGCGGTCGAGAGCTCGACCTCGCTCGACGATCTCCTCGGTCACCCGGCGGCCGTGCCGCTCGAGCACGGCGTCGAGCAGGCCGTCCTTGGAGCGGAAGTGATAGTGCACCGCGGCCGGACCGACGTCGGCCTCGCGCGTGATCGACCTGATGGACACTCCGTCGACCGAGCCGTCGGCGAACATCCGGGACGCGACGTCGATCAGTCGGCGTTGGGTCTCGTTGCGGCCGGGACCGCTCATGTAGCCCCTCCTTCCACTGCTCCGTTCGCCACGCGGCTGTGCGTGACGTGCAGGGCGAGTCGAACTGGGTCGCTATGAATGCCGGATGATTCTTGAACCGGCGATCACTCTATTCAATCACTTGACTCAATCATTCGCTAGTCCGTAATGTCTCGAGTCGCGGGTCACGCTCAGCAAATCAACGCCCGGTCGCCTGACGATCACGTCGTCCACCGGGCTCAGGTGCGAGAAGCGAACGGAGAAGTTCTGATGCGCGCACTGGTGTTGCGGAACGGTGAACTACTGGTCGACGAGGTTCCGGAACCCGTCCCTGGGCCGGGCCAGATCCTGGTCGAGCCTCTGGCCACCGGGGTCTGCGGCTCGGACCTGTCGGCGTGGCAGCACACCGACGAGTTCCTGCAGGCATCGCTCGACACCGACATGAAGCTATACATCTTCGAGAAGTCGAAAGACTTGGTGATGGGCCACGAGTTCAGTTCGCGGGTCGTCGAGGTCGGGCCCGGTGTGACCGCCTACCAGCCCGGCGACCAGATCGTGACCCTGCCGGTGGCCTTGGACGACGCCGGGGATGCGCACTGCGTCGGCTACGCGACCCAGTACCCCGGTGCGCTCGGCGAACGAGTGGTCGTGCAGGCGGCGTTCGACAAACCGCTGCACCCGAAGATCCCGGAGGGGATGGACCCGTACCTGGCCGCGCTCACCGAACCGCTCACCGTCGGGTTCAACACGGTCGACCGCTCGCGGATCGCCCCTGGCGTGGGCGCGGTCGTCGTCGGAGCCGGTCCCGTCGGCCTCGGCGTGGTGGTGGGCCTGGTGGAGCGTGGCATCTCGCCGATCGTGGTGTCCGACCCCTCCGAGTCCCGTCGTCGTCTGGCTGCGGCCTACGGCGCCCATGTGGTCGTCGATCCCTTCGAGACCGACCCGCTCGACGCCTGGCGGGATGCGGCGGAGGCCGGCGACCGGCTCTTCGTGTACGAGAACACCGGCGTGAAAGGCATGATCAACCGGCTGATGTACGCGGCACCGCCCTCCACCGTCATCTTTGTCAGTGGTACCTGCATGGTCGACGACACCATCCGGCCGGTCATCGGCATCTACAAGAACATCCGGATCGACTTCTGCAGTGGGCCGGACCCGGTGCTCGGTCCGACCGGCAGCGACCAGTTCTCGATGACGCTCGACCGGTTGGCCTCGGGCCAGGTCAACGGTGCCGACCTGGTCACCGGCTGGTCCTCGCTCGAGTCGGCGGCCCAGGTGTTCCACGCCCTGCGGCCGGCCGAGCCGAGCACGATCGAACACTTCAAGATCCTCGTCCGGCACGACCTCGACGCCGACCACATCCTGACGCCGGACGAGCTGGCCGAATCCACGAACTGAGCCGGTGGGCGCCGCGCACGCGCGGTTCATGGCGCCCGCTCGGCGACCGATGCCTCAAGGGGGCAGACATGGAACCCAACAGGTCATCGCCGGAGGGGTCGGCGCTGCAGGACAGCGTCGCCGACCTCACCGTGGCGGTCGCCCGTACCACGCAGGCGTGGTCGATCCACCTGGTCGATCGGCTGGTGGGTGACCGGACCCGGCTGCCGGCGCAGGTCGCGGCCCGTCGTGTCGCCAGAGGGGTGCTGCAGGCGGTCCGCGACCGGGGCCACGAGCCCGAGCACGTGATCGACTACGTCTACGACACCTACGCCCGCCTGGTCGACCTGCACCGCGAGTTCGCCCATCGGCTGCTGGACGCGATCGACGACCTGGACGCCGCGGACGCCGCAGCCACGTCACCTGGCCGGGCGCCGTCCAAGGCCTCGTCGCGCCGGGAGGGTGGTGCCACCGTGCTGCAGCTGCACGAGGACGAGTCCTGGGGGACGCGCGCCACCAACGAGTAGCGCGAACCCCGGGCAGGGCCTCAGGCGACGCCGGAGCTGGAGTCTTCCTTCGCCGCCAGGGCGGCGTCGAGCCCGCCGCTGAGGAAGTCGATCAGCAGGTCCAGGTCCAGGCTGGACGGGCCGCGGGAGCGCCCGGTGTCGCCGAACTGGGCCAGCTGGGTGACCAGCAGCGTGAAGCACATGCGCAGGGCCCGGTGCCGCTGGGTCGTGGTGGTGTCCGGGTAGGCGCGGGCGACCGCTTGGGCGGTGAGCTTCTGCGAGCCCCGATCGGTCACTCGGTCGGCGTCGGTCTGCATGGTCTGGCTGACCAGTTTGATCCAGTCGTGCCCGGTGTCGGTGTGCGCCGACATCAGGTCGAGGTAGGGCGCCGCCAGCATGGAGACCAGGTCGCGCGAGGTGACCGGGGTCTGCGAGGCCACCAGGTTGCGGGCCCGCTGGGTGATCTCTTCGACGATCTGATCGCCGTGCACGTGCAGGACGGCGTCGACCAGTGCTTCCTTGGTGCCGAAGTGGTAGTGCACCGAGGCCGGGCCGAGGCCCGCCTCTCGGTTGATCGCCCGGATCGACACGCCCTCGAGGCCCTCGGCGGCGAAGAGCTTCAACGCGGCGGAGATCAACAGCTCGCGCCCGTCGATATTGGGACGTCTGGCCATCGAAAGCGGCCTCCTGAATCGAGGAAGTGGGGTCGTGCTGCTGACGTTAGCCGGGTGTTCGTCCCAGGAGTTGAATCAAATGATCTTAGCATTCCCGGAAACTCCGTGGCAGTGAGTGACGGGACCTGACGCTCGACATGTGTCGGGGTGAGCGTAACGATCTCGGGCCGAACAAGTGCAATCATCAACGAAGATGCTGCGGCATTAGGGTCGACCCATGTCCGTCACGCCCGCGCCCGCGTCGTCCGTCGAGAACCTGTTCCCGCGGCTCGAGCCGTTGCTCGCCGCGGTCGGCAAGCCCATCCAGTACGTCGGCGGTGAGCTGAACAGCACGATCAAGGAGTGGGACGTCGCCGGTGAGGCGACGGTGCGCTGGGCGCTGATGTATCCCGACGCGTACGAGGTGGGCCTGCCCAACCAGGGCGTGATGATCCTGTACGAGGTGCTCAACGAGCGCCCGGATGCTCTCGCCGAGCGCACCTACGCGGTCTGGCCCGACATGGAAGCGCTGATGCGGCAGCACGGCATCCCGCAGTTCACCGTCGACGCGCATCGTCCGGTGGGGGCCTTCGACGTGCTCGGTCTCTCCTTCGCCACCGAGCTCGGCTACACCAACATGCTCACCGCGATCGACCTCGCGGGCGTTCCTCTGCTCGCCGCGGAGCGTGACGAATCCCACCCTCTGGTGCTCGCCGGTGGACACGCCGCGTTCAACCCCGAACCGATCGCCCCGTTCCTGGACGCCGCCGTGATCGGCGACGGCGAGCAGGCGGTGCTGATGATCACCGATCTGATCAAGGGCTGGAAACTCGCCGGCCGTCCCGGTGGCCGTACCGGGCTGCTCGAGCAGCTCGCCGCCACCGGTTCGGTCTACGTGCCGGCGTTCTACGACGTCGACTACACCGAGGACGGCCGGATCCGCCGGGTGGCGCCGAACCGCTCCGGGGTGCCCTGGCGGGTCAGCAAGCACACCGTGATGGACCTGGACGAGTGGCCCTACCCGAAGCAGCCGCTGGTACCGCTGGCCGAGAGCGTGCACGAGCGGATGAGCGTCGAGATCTTCCGCGGCTGCACCCGTGGTTGCCGGTTCTGCCAGGCCGGCATGATCACCCGGCCGGTGCGTGAGCGCAGCACCGAGGGCGTTGCCGCGATGGTCGAGAAGGGCTTGGCCGCAACGGGTTTCGAAGAGGTCGGGTTGCTGTCGCTGTCCAGCGCG
>DAIOVT010000014.1:0-19606 GCA_036758885.1 Kineosporiaceae bacterium | reverse complement strand
CTACCGAACCGGCGTTCCGTTCGCCGGTGCCCGTGCCGGGCGTCGACGGCGAACTCCTGCAACGCGCGCAGGACGGCGAGGACCAGTTGCCGGTCTACCTGCTCTCCTTCGTCGAAGGGATCGTGCCCTCGGGCGAGGGGTACCTGGCGCCGGTGACGGTGGCCGACCTCGGGCGGCTCGCCGGACTCTGCTCCGCGGCGCTCGCGGGCTTCGAACACCCCGGTCTGGACCGGGTCTCACAGTGGGATCTGCGTCAGGCGGGCGCTGTGCTCACGTCGCTGCTGCCGTCGCTGCCCCGGCCGGACGACAGAGAGCTTCTCGAGCGGACGGCGCAGGCGGCGCAGGGCCGGGTGTCCGGCCTGGTCGATCGGCTGCGCACCCAGGCGATACATGGTGACGTCACCGACGACAACGTCGTGTGTCATCTCGACGAGGCCGGCCGGCTGCGGCCCGACGGGGTCATCGACTTCGGCGATCTGGGCCGATCGTGGCTGGTCGCCGATCTGGCCGTGACGCTCACCGGTCTGCTCCGGCACAGTCCGGACGAACCGTGGCTGGTGCTGCCCGCCGTCCGTGCCTTCCATGAGGTGGTGCCGCTCGACGAGGCCGACGTCGAGGCGCTCTGGCCGCTGGTCGTGTTGCGTGGGGCCGTGCTCGTCGCCAGCGGGGAGCACCAGACCCGACTCGATCCCGACAACACCTCTGCCGTCGAGGCTCTGGTCACCGAGTGGTCGATCTTCAACGCGGCCCGGTCGGTACCTTTCGAACTCGCCGAGGCGGTGATTCGCGCTGACCTGGGCATGGCCGACTCCCCGCGTCTCACGGCGGCGCGTGCCGCGTACGCGACAGCCGGATCGATCCTGCCCCGGGACGCGCCGTCCGTCGTCGTGGCTGATCTGTCAGTCACCAGCGAGAGCCTGCATTCCGGACGCTTCCTCGACCCCGAGGCCGAGCTCGCCGTGCTTCGCGAGGCCGCGAGCGAGACGGGCGCCGCCGCCACCCGGTTCGGTGAGGCGCGCCTGACCCGCACCGTTCTGGACGCCGAGACGGCTCCGGCCACCTATGCCCTGGCCGTGGACGCGGTGCTGCCCGCCGGTACCGAGATCCTTGCGCCGTGGGCCGGTGTGGTCTCGCCGGGAGACGGCGGCACGCTGCGACTGGACGGCGCCCCCGGACGCTTCGTGGTCGGCCCGCTGCATCCCCGGGCACCAAGCGGGGAAGTGTCCGCCGGAACGGTGTTGGGCGTGGTGGGGGAGTCCCCGTTCACGGTGCAGGTCTGTTCGGGCGCCGACCTGGACGACGACCTGGATGTTCCGAAATTCGTTGGGCCGCAGGCGGTCTCGGGGTGGTTGCGGCTCTGCCCCGACCCTTCCGCCCTGTTCGGCGTCGATCTGGGTGCGCCCAACGCGGACGCCTCGCACGTGCTGGACCGCCGGGTGGGCGCGCTGGCGAACGTGCAGGAGTACTACTACGAGGCGCCGATGCGCATCGAGCGAGGCTGGCGGCAGTACCTTTTCGACACCGACGCCCGGGCCTACCTCGACATGGTCAACAACGTGGCGGCGATCGGTCACGCCCATCCACGCCTGGCCGACGCCGTCGAACGGCAACTGCGCACGTTCAACAGCAACTCGCGGTTCCACTACGAGGCGATCGCCGAGTTCTCCGCCCGGCTCGCCGACCTGGCACCCGACGGGCTGGACACCGTCTTCCTGGTCAACTCCGGGTCCGAGGCCGTCGAACTCGCGCTGCGCATGGCCCAGGCGGCGACGGGCCGGCAGGACCTGATCGCCGTCCGCGAGGCCTATCACGGCTGGACGGCGCTGGCCGACGCGGTGACCACGTCGGTGTACGACAACCCGAAGGCCCTGGAGACCCGGCCGGACTGGGTACACCTGGCCTCGGCGCCGAACACCTTCCGGGGCACCTTCCGCGGCGCGGACTCGGCGCCGCAGTACGTGGCCGAGATGCGCGAACTGATCGCGGACATGGTCGCCGCCGGGCGCCCACCGGCTGCCTTCATCGGCGAGCCGGTCTTCGGCAACGCCGGCGGCCTGCTGCTGCCCGAGGGGTACCTCTCCGGCGTCTACGACGAGGTCCGCGCGGCGGGTGGATTGTGCATCGCCGACGAGGTGCAGGTCGGATACGGCCGACTCGGGCACGCCTGGTGGGCCTACGAACTGCAGGGCGGGAGTGTCGTGCCCGACGTGATCACGATCGCCAAGGCGATGGGCAACGGACATCCGCTCGGTGCCGTGATCACCCGCCGGGAGATCGCGGACGCGTTCGGCGCCCAGGGCCCGTTCTTCTCCTCGGCGGGAGGTAGCCCGGTCTCCTGCGTGACCGGGATGACCGTGCTCGACGTGATCCGCGACGAGAGCCTGCAGCAGAACGCCGCCCACCTCGGAGACCTGTTGCACCGCAAGTGTTCCGCGCTGATGGACCGCTTCCCGATCGTGGGCGCGGTGCACGGCATGGGCTTCTACCTCGGCGTCGAGCTGGTCAGGGACCGGCAGAGTCTCGAACCGGCCACCGCCGAGTGCTATGCGATCTGCGACCGGCTTCGTGAACTCGGCATCGTCGTCCAGCCGACGGGGGAGCGGTCCAACGTTCTGAAGATGAAACCGCCGATGTGCCTGACCGAGGCCGACGCCGAGTACTTCGTCGCCCGCCTGGAGCAGGTGCTCGAGACCGGTTGGTGAGGGGCACGATGAAGGACATGACACAACAGCAGATGCACGTGCTCAGTCGTCCCGGCGCCGAGGTCACCTACGACGTCCGCCCGGCCGGGACGCCCGCCGAACTGCCACCGCTGGTGCTGATCGGCGCCCCGATGGACGCCGTCGGCTTCACGAGCCTGGCCGGGTACTTCCGGGATCGGGACGTGATCACCTACGACCCCCGGGGCACTGCCCGTAGCAGGCTCACCGACCCGGTCGGTGAGATCGCGCCGGACGTGCACGCGGCCGACGTGGCGGCGGTGATCGAGACGGTGCTCGCCGCCGGCGGCTCCGGCCAGGTCGACGTCTTCGGCTCCAGTGGCGGTGCCATCACCTCGCTGGCGCTCGCGGCGTCGCGGCCGGAGTTGGTGCGGGTGCTGGTGGCGCACGAACCGCCGCTGACCCGGGTGCTGCCCGACAGCGTCGGTGCGACCGCAGCCACCGACGACATCTACGCCACCTATCAGACATCGGGAATGGGGCCGGCGATGGCCAAGTTCATCGCCGTGACCAGCTTCGACGGCCCGCTGCCCGACGACTACGCCGAGCGCGAGGCGCCCGACCCGGCGATGTTCGGTCTGCCCACCGAGGATGACGGATCACGCGACGACCTGCTTCTCGGCAAGAGCATCCGCACCCTGTGCGGCTACGACCTCGACACCGCCGCGGTCGGGGCGGCCCCCACCCGTTTGGTGATCGCCGTCGGCGAGGACTCGGGCCAGACCCTGGCTGCGCGGTCCGGCCGCGCGGTCGCCGAACTGCTCGGCAGCCCGGCCGTGGTGTTCCCCGGTGATCACGGCGGATTCCTCGGCGGCGAGTACGGAATGACCGGAAAGCCGGTCGAGTTCGCCGCCGCGCTGCGCGAACACCTCGGCTGAACGGGGGTCGTGCCTCTGCACGTGGGTCAGCGCTCTGTCAAGACGTGGCATGCAGACGTTCGGATACCCTGTTCACATGTCTTTCGTGGTTGCGGCAGCTGTGCGTCGTCCTGAGACCGGCCTGCTTATCGGGCCGTACTGAGCGCTGCTCCGTACGGCGCCTCCGCCCGCGCGTCCGAAACCCGTGCGGTTCCGATCATCGGCAGAGCCATCCGCTCGACCCAACAGACTCAGGAACTCCGAATGAACCCGACAGACACCACCGACGTGGCCATCGAACCCACCGCCGAACCCGCTGCCGAGGCATCCGCCGACACGGCCGACACCTACGACGCGGAGACGATTCAGCAACGCTGGCAGCCGGTCTGGGACGAACTGGCGCCGTTCCGCAGCGGCCGTCCCGATGACCCGCGGCCGAAGAAGTACATCCTGGACATGTTTCCCTACCCCTCCGGCGACCTGCACATGGGTCACGCCGAGGCGTACGCGCTGGGAGACGTGATCGCCCGCTACTGGCTGCAGCGCGGCTACAACGTGATGCACCCGATCGGCTGGGACTCCTTCGGCCTGCCCGCCGAGAACGCCGCGATCAAGCGTGGCCAGGACCCGCGGGAGTGGACCTACGCCAACATCGAGCAGCAGCTGAGCTCGATGCGTCGCTACGCCTGCTCCTTCGACTGGGACCGGATCCTGCGCACCTCGGACCCCGAGTACTACAGGTGGAACCAGTGGCTGTTCAACCGGTTCCACGAGCGTGGCCTGGCCTATCGCCGTCCCTCGATGGTGAATTGGTGCCCCAAGGACCAGACCGTGCTGGCCAACGAGCAGGTCGTGAACGGCCTGTGCGAGCGCTGTGACACCCCGGTCACCAAGAAGAAGCTGACCCAGTGGTACTTCAAGATCACTGACTACGCCGACCGGCTGCTGGACGACATGGCGCAGCTGGAGGGCAGCTGGCCGGGCAAGGTGCTGACGATGCAGCGCAACTGGATCGGACGCTCCACCGGCGCCGACGTGCAGTTCGCGATCGAGGGCCGGGACGAGCCGGTGACGATCTACACCACCCGGCCGGACACGCTGTTCGGTGCGACGTTCTTCGTCGTCGCGGCCGACGCCGAGCTGGCCGCCGAACTGGCCGCCGGGAGCTCCGCCGAGGTGCAGAGCGCCTTCGCCGGCTATCTGCAGGCCACCCAGCGGATCAGCGAGGTCGAACGGCAGTCGACCGAGCGGCCCAAGACCGGGGTGTTCCTGGAGCGCTACGCGATCAACCCGGTCAACGGGGAGCGGCTGCCGATCTACGCCGCCGACTACGTACTGGCCGACTACGGGCACGGCGCGATCATGGCGGTGCCTGCGCACGACCAGCGCGACCTGGACTTCGCGAAGGCCTTCGACCTGCCGGTGCGCAAGGTTGTCGAGGTGATCGGCGAGGACGGCGCCCCGCTGCCCGATCCGGCGGTCACCTTCGAGGCCACCACCGGCGACGGCGAGCTGGTCAACTCCGGCGAGCTGGACGGTCTGCGCAAGGCCGAGGCGATCGAGCGGATCGTGGAGACGCTGTCCCAGAAGGGGCTGGGCAAGGTCGCGGTCAACTACCGGCTGCGCGACTGGCTGATCTCGCGGCAGCGGTACTGGGGCACCCCGATCCCGATCATCCACTGTCCGCAGTGCGGTGAGGTGGAGGTTCCCGACGACCAGTTGCCGGTGGAACTGCCGCCGGCAGCCGGGCTGGACCTGCAACCCAAGGGCACCTCCCCGCTGGGTGGTGCCAGCGACTGGGTCAACGTCGACTGCCCGAAGTGCGGTGGGCCCGCGCAGCGGGACACCGACACGATGGACACCTTCGTCGACTCCTCCTGGTACTTCCTGCGGTTCGTCTCGCCGCATCGCGACGACGTGCCCTTCGACGCCGACCTGGTCAGGCAATGGTTGCCGGTCGAGCAGTACGTCGGTGGGGTCACGCACGCGATCCTGCACCTGCTGTACGCGCGGTTCTTCACCAAGGTGCTGCACGACATGGGCATGATCGACTTCGTCGAACCGTTCTCGGCGCTGCTGAACCAGGGCATGGTGCAGATGGACGGCTCGGCGATGAGCAAGTCCCGCGGAAACCTGGTGCGGCTGTCCGAGGAACTGGACGCCCACGGCGTCGACGCCGTCCGGCTGACCATGTCCTTCGCGGGTCCGCCCGAGGACGACATCGACTGGAAGGACGTCTCGCCCTCGGGCTCGGCGCGCTTCCTGGCCCGGGCCTGGCGGCTGGCCCGTGACGTCGCCTCGCAGCCGGGTGTGGACGCCGCGACGGGTGACCGGGCGCTGCGCCAGGTCACCCACCGGGCCCTGCGCGACGTGGCCGAACTGGTCGAGTCGTTCAAGTTCAACGTGGCCGTCGCCCGGCTGCACGAACTGGTCAACGCCACCCGCAAGACCATCGACTCCGGCGCCGGTGCCGCCGACCCCGCGGTCCGGGAGGCGGCCGAGGCGGTCGCGATCATGCTGTCGCTGTACTCGCCGTACACCGCCGAGGACATGTGGTCACTGCTGGGCCATCAGCCGTGCGTGGCGCTGGCGGGCTGGCCGGCCGTCGACGACAGTCTGCTGGTCACCGAGTCGGTGACCTGCGTCGTCCAGGTGGCCGGCAAGGTGCGCGACCGGCTGGAGGTGCCGCCGGACATCACCGCGGACGCCCTACGGGAGCTGGCGCTGGTGGCACCGGGGGTGCAGAAAGCATTGGACGGCAAGGGGATTCGCACAGTGATCGTGCGAGAGCCGAAACTGGTCAACATCGTGCCTAACTGATCGTGCCTAACTGATTGTTGAGCGATGCGCGTAGAACCGGTCGTGGTGGTCACCGACTCCACCTGCTACCTGCCCGCGGACCTGATCGCCGCGCATGAACTCGTCGTCGTCCCACTGCACGTAGTCCTCGACGGACGGTCGCACACCGAGGGTGTCGACATCTCGACGTCCGAGGTGGCGCAGGCCCTGGTCGAGCACCGCGAGGTGACCACCTCGGGTGCGACCCCGGCGGCGTTCGCCGAGGCCTACCGAAAGGCCGGCGTCAAACGTGTGGTCTCGGTGCACATCTCCTCACGGGTGTCCGGAACGGTGGACGCCGCCCGGGTCGCCGCCGCGGAGGTGGCCGAGGACGGCATCGAGGTCCGGGTGCTCGATTCGCGTTGCCTGGGAATGGCTCTGGGCTTCGTCGCGGTCACCACGGCGACGGCCGCCGCGGGCGGTGACAGCCTGGACGTGGTGATCAGCCGGGCCACCGCCCGGGCCCGCACCTGCCGCACCTGGCTCTACGTCGACACCCTCGAGTACCTGCGCCGGGGCGGCCGGATCTCGGCCACTGCCGCCGCGCTCGGGTCGGCGCTGTCGGTCAAGCCGCTGCTGCACGTCGTCGAGGGCAGGGTGGAGCCGTTGGAGAAGGTGCGCACCGCGGGGCGTGCCCTGGCCCGGCTCGAGGAACTCGTGCTGGCCCAGGCCGGGCAGACCCCGGTGGACGTCGCGGTGCAACATCTCGCCGCGCCGTCCCGCGCCGAGGAACTGGCGGAGCGACTGCGGCAGCGGTTGCCCGGAATCGGCCGGCTGGTGGTCGCCGAAGTAGGAGCGGTGATCGGGGCCCACGTCGGTCCGGGAATGGTCGGTGTCGCCCTGGCACCCTCGCAGGACTACTCACGCTCGTGACGAGCCGGAGGTTACGTCCCCAGGGGTGACCTCACGCGAGTTGTCCACAGCCCCAACGGGTTTCAGGTGAACGCGGGCGATCCGCTGTCTAACGTCGCGGCATGCGGGCGAACAGGCATCAGCGAGGTGGAGCTCCCGGGCGAGGGCACAGTCTGCGCCGGCTGGAATCGTTGCGGCACCCGCCGAACGGCGCGGACGCCACCGCCGCCGCCGGGTCTGCGACGGACAGCCGGCTCGTGCCGACCGAGGAACTCGATCTCGATCTGATCGCTGCCTTCGCGCGCGCGGCCGCGCAGGACGACGCGGGCAACAGCTACGGCGGCCGGCCATGGACCGGCGATCCGGGCGACACCATCGGCGCCGGCGACGATGCCTCCGGCCTGTTCGGCCCTGCCGACCCTGCCGGCCCGGTCACCTCGCGATCGAGGCGATCCGGTGTGCGATCCCGGCTGGTCACCACGATGCCCGGTGGCCTGGTGCGGTCGGTGTTGATCGTGGCTGCCGTCGTGGCGGCCGGGCTGCTTGCCCGGGTACTGCTGTCGGACGCCGGGACATCGGTGGACACGATTGCGGGAGAGGAGGTTTCGAGCGCTTCGGCGGACGTCACCGGGAGTCCCGGACCGAGTCCGCCGGGCACCGGCAGCGCCGTCCCGCCGATGACCGCTGCCTCCGGGTCGGTCGTGGCGACCGGTTCGGTCCGGACGGTTGTGGTGCACGTCATAGGCAAGGTGCGCCGTCCTGGTCTGGTTACGCTCGCCCCCGGAGCCCGGGTCGCCGACGCCCTGTCCGGTGCCGGGGGCGCGGCGTCCGGGGCGGCCACCGACCGGATCAATCTGGCGCGGCCGGTCAGCGACGGCGAGCAGATCGTGGTTCCTGCACCGGGGGATCCGCTGCCGACCCCGGCTGCGGCAGGCGAAGCGTCCGGTGGGGGAGCGGCGGGTGCTGCGGGCTCGAGCGGGGGCGGTACATCCGGCGGCTCCGCGGGGGCGGGTGGTGCCGCCGGGGCGGTGGGCACGGTCAACCTGAACACGGCGACGCTTTCCCAGCTCGACTCACTGCCCGGGATCGGCCCGGCGATCGCCCAGCGGATCCTGGCCTGGCGCCAGGAACACCAGCGGTTCTCCCGGGTGGAAGAACTGCGCGAGGTCTCCGGTATCGGACCGAAACTGATGGAACGGCTGAGACCGCTGGTGACCGTATGAGCGCCGCACGCCTCGGGTCCGCACGGGCGAGCGCAGCCCTGGAGACCCACGATACGCCGCTCGACCTGCGCCTGGCCCCGGCCGCGCTGCTCGCCTGGGCAGGCACGTTCTGGGCGACCGGGGCAAGCGTTCTACCGGCCGCTCTGCTCACCTCGGGCACGGCGGGCCTGACTCTGGCTCTGGCGCTGCGGTGGCGAGGCCCGACCACCGAGCCGATCTGCGAAACAGCTGGAGAGGCAACGGTTCCGCCGCGGCGCCGGCGCGTCAGCACGATCAGGCCGCATCTGATTCTTGCCCTGGCGGCCCTCGCCCTCGCGGTCACCGGTGCCACGGCGCAGATGGTGGTGCGCGGTGCCGGCGACTACCAGCGCTGGGTCGGTGAGCGTGCCGTGGTCGAGGCGACCGGCACGATCAGCGCCGACCCGCATCGGGTGGCGGCGTTGCCGAACCGCCCGGCCGGCGCACCGAGGTACTCGGTCTCGATGACGCTGAGCCGTCTCGACGCCCGCGGACAGCGGATCCGGGTGGACGTGCCGGTACTCGTGATCGGCGACGGCGCATGGGCAACGGCCCGGGTCGGCGCCAGGGTGGCGCTGATCGGCCGGCTGGCCCCGCCGGAGCCGGGACAACGGATCACTGCGCTGGTGATCGTCACGCAGCCGCCGCGGCTGATCGCCGAGCCGGCGGTGTGGTGGCGCATCGCCGAACACATCAGGGCGGGCCTGCGGGAGGCGGTACGTGATCGACCTGCGGACTCGGGTGGCCTGTTGCCCTCACTGGTCCTCGGCGACACGTCGACACTGACCGAGCAGACCCGGGAGCAACTCGGCACCGCTGGCCTCGCCCATCTCACCGCGGTCAGCGGCGCGAACGTCGCCATCGTCACCGGTGCGGCGCTGTGGGTGGCCACCGCAGCCGGGCTGCTGCGCCGGGGCAGGCTGCTCGTCGCCGCGACCGGTCTGATCGGCTTCGTGATCATGGCCCGCCCCGAGCCGAGCGTGGTCCGAGCCGCGGCGATGGCGGTGGTGATGCTGGTCGGCCTGCTGGCCACGCGGCCGGGCCGGGGGATACCCGCGCTCGCCGGGAGCGTGCTGGTGCTGCTGCTGGTCGATCCGTGGTTGTCCCGCAGCATCGGGTTCGCGCTGTCGGTGGCAGCGACCGGGGCGTTGCTGATCCTGGCCCCGCCCTGGGCCCGCCGGCTGCAACGGTTCTTCCCCCGGCCGGTGGCGTTGGCGCTGGCGGCACCGGCTGCGGCGCAAGCGGTTTGCGGGCCGATCATCGTGCTCATCGACCCGCGGGTCAGTCTGGTCGCGGTGCCGGCCAACCTGCTGGCCGACCCCGCGGTGATGCCGGCAACCGTGCTCGGCGTGCTGGCCGCGATCCTCTCCCAGGTATGGCCGGGTGGTGCCGAGCTGGTGGCGGCGGCCGGTTGCTGGGGCACCTGGTGGATCACCGAGGTGGCCCGTGTGGCGAGTTCGCTGCCGCATGCGGCGATCGGCTGGCC
The DNA here is from genome assembly GCA_036758885.1 of Kineosporiaceae bacterium. GTDB lineage: Bacteria > Actinomycetota > Actinomycetes > Actinomycetales > Kineosporiaceae > DAIOVT01. The sequence continues at coordinate 9,612 of DAIOVT010000014.1, read as the reverse complement.
CGGTGGTCTGTCCGGTGCGATCGGCCTCGGTCTGCTGACCCTGGCCGTGGTGGTCCTGAGCCTGACCCGGCTGCGGCTGCACGCCGTCCTGGCCGTCCGGTCGGTCATCGGCTCCGTCCCCGGCGAACGATCTCCGCCACGTCCCAGACGGGTGCCGGCGGTGATTCTCGTGCTGCTCGTCCTCGGCGGAGCGGGCTGGTGGCTGGGCGGCGTGCTCGGGGACCGCGGCGGTGCGGCGACGGCGCGCAACTGGGCGCTGGCCGAGTGCGACGTCGGCCAGGGCGACGCCACGGTGATCCGCAGTGGACCGGCCGCCGCAGTCGTGGTCGACGCCGGCCCCGAGCCAGAACCGGTCGGCCGCTGCCTCGACGAGTTGCGCGTACGAACGGTGGATCTGTTGGTGCTCAGCCACTTTCACGCCGATCACGTCGGTGGCCTGGACGGTGTGCTGAGCGGCCGCCGGGTGCTCCGGGTCCTGGTCTCGCCGCTCGCCGCACCACGCTCCAACGCCGCAGCGGTGACCGCCGCACTCGCCCGCCACGGGCTCAGCCCGCAACCGGTGACCCAGGCGCTCTCCGGCCGTGGTGGCTCCGGCGGTTGGCAGATGTCCTGGCGGATCCCGGTGCCCTACCTGCCGGGCGGCGACACCACGACCGGCGGCGAGGGGGAGGACGGGTCGGCGAACGACGCCAGCCTGGTGCTCGACGTCGAGCAGATCACCCCGGACGGCGCCCGCCTGCGCACGGTCGCGCTGGGCGACCTCGAGGACGCCGGCCAGCGTCATCTGTTACGCAGCCTCAGCGATGCCGTCGCAACGGGTGGGGACGCCGGCTTGCCCGGTGATCCGCCCGGGGCAGGCGTGGACGTCGTGAAGGTCGCCCACCACGGCTCGGCGAAGCAGGATCGTGACCTGTACGGACTGCTCGCCCCACGGCTGGCACTGATCGGCGTCGGCCGTGACAACGACTACGGCCACCCGCAGCCGGCGGCGCTGACCATGCTGACCCAGCTGGGCGTGCACATCGCCCGTACCGATCAGGACGGCACGATCACGGTTTCGGCGACCGGGGAAGATGTTGCGGCGAGACCGCGTTCACCTGCGCGACGCGCCGACCTGCTGGTGAGTAGGGCAGGATGACTGGCTACCGCATCGTCAGAACCGGAGTCGGGCCGGTTCGGCAGGCAGGTCAGCAGAAGGGTCGATGTGAGGATCACTCAGCAGTTCGAGGTGAACCGCCCCGTCGACGTCGTCTGGGACTTCTTCCAGGACATTCCCGCGATGAGCGAATGCATCGCCGGGGCCGAACTCACCGGCCGGCTCGACGGTGGTGCTGTGGACGGCGACGTCGTGGACCGTGATGCTGCCGACCGTGATACGGCCGACCGCGGCGCTGCCGGGGCCGGTACCTACACCGGTCGCGTGGCTCTCAAGCTGGGGGCGATGTCGGCGGCCTTCGACGGCACCATGCGGATCATCCCGGACGAGCCGTCCCGGTCCGGGGTGCTCGAGGGCCGGGGCGAGGACCGGCCCGGCAAGAGCCGCGGCGGCATCACCCTGCGCTACGCGCTGGCGCCGGCCCGTCCGACGACCACGGCGGTGACCATCGACGCCGAGCTCACCCTGACCGGTGCGGTGGCCCAGTTCGCCCGGCCCGCCGTGGTCAACGACCTGTCCAGCCATCTGGTCTCCGAGTTCGTGCGGCGTCTGGAGTTCCGCCTCGACCAGGCCGAGGAGGCCGACCGGCCGACGCAGCTGGTGATGCGCCCCGCGCCCGTGCACCGCACGTTCCGCGACAACATGCTGCTGCTGCGCCGGTTCCTGCACGACCGCCCGCACTACCGCGGCCGCCGATGACCCCACCACGCAGCCGGAGCACGGCCACCAAGGTGGCCGGGTCGAGGGGTGGCGCCAAGGCGAAGGTCAACGCCGTCCCTGTCGACCAGGTGCCGCGGGCGCCCGTCGTCCTGATCACGGGCCCGGAAGAGGTTCTGGCCGATCGTGCTCTCAGTTCGGCGCTGGCCGCCGCCAGGGCGGCCGACCCCGAGGTCATCGTCGAACGCCTGGACGCCTCCGCCTACGAGTCCGGCCGCCTCGCCGAACTCTCCAGCCCCTCGCTGTTCGGTGGCGGCACCGCGATCGTCGTCGACGGGGTCGAATCGGCGAACGACGCCTTCGTCACCGAGGCCCGCGCCTATCTCGGCGCGGCGTTGCCCGACGACATCGCGCTGGTGCTGCGGCACTCCGGTGGGGTCCGGGCCAAGGCCGTTCTGGACGCCGCCCGCGCCATCGCCGCCCCGGAGGCGGTGTGTGCGGCGATCACCCGCGACGAGGAGAAGGTCGACTTCGCCGCCGGGGAGTTCGCCCGGCACGGCCGACGGGTCTCACCACAGGCGCTCCGGGCCCTGGTCGATGCCGTCGGCAGCGATCTGCGCGAACTCGCGGCAGCCTGCGAGCAGCTCGCCACCGACGCGGTCTCGGCGGAGACCGGCGACACCGAGGGCCGGATCGAGGCCGACCTGATCGAGGAGTGGTTCGGCGGCCGGGTCGAGGTGACCGGGTTCCGGGTCGCCGACGCCACCGTGGCCGGCCATCCCGAGCAGGCGCTCGCGTTGCTCCGGCACGCCTTGGCCACCGGCGCCGACCCGGTGCCACTGGTCGCCGCGATGGCTGCCAAGATCCGCGGCATGGCCAAGGTCTCCGGCGCCGGCCGGGGCCGGTCGGTCGACCTCGCCGGACCGCTCGGCATGGCGCCCTGGCAGATCGACCGGGCCCGGCGCGAGCTGCGCGGCTGGAACGAGGACGGGCTGGCGGCCGCGATCCTGGTGCTGGCCGAGGCGGACACCCTGATCAAGGGCGGTGGCCGCGACCCGGTCTTCGCCGTCGAGCGGGCGGTGCTGTCCATCGCCGCGGCCCGCGGGGCCTGATAAACCGGTCGGCACAAGCCCAGCGCCAGGCATCTCGGCCCGGCGCCAGGCAACCGGTCCGGCGCCAGGCCGCCCGGCTACAAGCCGCTCGCCAGCCCCTGCAGGATCTCGGCCACCGGCCCGGTCCTGGCCTGCCGGTATCCGGTACCGGCCCACAGATGCACCAGATCGGCATCGCCCGCGGCGGCCGCTGCCTGGCGCAGCGGCCGGGTGAGATGGTGCACCGCCGGGTAGGCGATCGGTGCCTGCGCCGAGTACAGCTCGGCGAAGCGGTTGCGCAGGCTGCGCGCCGGGCGGCCGGTGAACGCGTGCGTGATCGTGGTGCCGGTGAACCGCGGGTCGGTCAGCGCGGCACGATGCGTCGGCGACGTGCCGGCCTCGTCGCTGAGCAACAACAACGTGCCGACCACTACCGAGTCCGCCCCGGCCTGCAGCAGGCTCCGGACGGCGTCGCCGCCGTCCACCCCGCCCGCCGCGAGCAAAGGCAGGTCGAGCGCGGCCTTGATCTCGCGCACCAGGTCGGCGGTCCGCACCGGCTCAAGCCGCCGAGCCGGGTCGTGGGTGGCGCTGTGGCCGCCGGCGGCGCTTCCCTGGACGACGAGGGCATCGACCCCGAGATCGGCCGCCGCCCGGGCCTCCTCGAGCGTGGTCACCGTGGCCAGAACCCGGGACCCGGCCCGGCGCAGCCGGGCGACGTCTGCAGCCGGTGGCAGGCCGAAGGTCAGCGAGACCACGGGCACCGGGTCCGCCACCAGCAGATCGACCTTCTCCGGCCAGGCGTCGTCGTCCTGCACCACGGTCGGGTCCAGGCTCACCGAGAACCGTTCGGCCTCGGCGCTCAGCCGTTGCGCGTAGGCAGCGATCGCTGCCGGATCCGGGGCCGAGCCGTCCGGTACGAAGAGGTTCACCCCGAAGTTGCCGACCGTCGACCGGAGGTCGGCGACGTCCTTCGACAGAGCCTGCGCCGACTTGTAGCCCGCCGCCAGGAACGGGAACGCGCCCGCCCTGCCGACCGCCTCGACGAACCCGAGGGTCGAGACACCGCCCGCCATGGGCGCACCGACCAGGGGCAGCGGGGAATCTGTCGGACCCGGCATCTACTCTCCACTCCGAGAAGGCGAACAATCGCAGCACCACCATATTGGGCGCATGTCGAGCGTGATCGAGCGACGGCCGCGGCTGCGGGCGCGAACCGGGCGATCGGTGAGCGCTCGAAAGGCGCTACCGGCGAGGGAGTTTGGGGGCACCGATGATTCCGCTGCTCGGTCAGATCTGGCGGCTGGCCGGCCTGCCGCCGACCCGGTACCGGGTGAGTGTGCAGCGCGATCTCGAGGTGAGAATGCCCGACGGTGTCGTGCTGCTCGCCGACCGGTACATCCCGGTGGGCCGGCCGTTGGCCGCGGTGGTTCTCTCCCGGACGCCCTACGGACGCTCCGGTCCGTTCGGTCTGCTGTTCCGCATCCTCGCCGGTCAGGGCTACCAGGTGGTCGCACAGAGCGTGCGTGGCACGTTCGGCTCCGGTGGCGAGCTCGACCCGGTGTTCCAGGAGCGTGAGGACGGCCGGGCCACCCTCGAGTGGCTGGCCGAGCAGGCATGGTTCCCGGGGCGGGCGGCGATGTTCGGCATGAGCTATCTGGGGTTCACCCAGTGGGCGGTGATGCGGCACCGCCCGGACTGGCTGACGGGCATGGCGCTGAGCGTGACGTCGAGCAGCTTCCGCGAGGCGGTCTGGCCCTCGGGCGTGCTCGCCCACGAGATCACCACCACCTGGGTGGCGGCGATGGACGCCCAGGAGAAGCGCCTGGGCCGGCTGCTCGCCGCTCTGCCCATGGCGCTGCGCCATCGTGAGCGGGCCGCCCGGCTGATGCCGGTGGCCGCCCTCGACAGCGGCCTGACCGGTCACCGGGTCGGCTACTACCAGGACTGGATCGCCCATGAACCGCCGAGCTCCCAGTACTGGGGGCAGGTCGACTTCGGCGACGGCATCGCCGAGGCGCCACCGATCAGCATGGTGGCCGGCTGGTACGACATCTTCGCCACCGCGCAGCTGGACGACTTCCGCCGGCTGCAGGAGGCCGGTGTCCCGGTGACGATCACCGTGGGGCCCTGGACACACAGCTCACCGCGGGGGTTCGCCCAGATCCTGCGCAGCGCGATAGAGCACTTCCGGGTGGTGCTCGATGACGAGCCCGACCGTCGTCCGGCGGTTCGGGTGCAGGAGATCGGGTCCGGTCGCCGCCGCGAGTTCGACACCTGGCCACCACCCGCGGATCGGCACCTGCGCTACGACCTGGTCGCCGGTGGCGAGCTGCGAGAGCCGGAGGACGGCGTGACCGCGGCGGCCGCGGGCCGGTTCCGGTACGACCCTCAGGACCCCACCCCGGCCTGCGGGGGACGCGCGCTCGACGATCCGCTGGCCGGTGCCAAGGACCAACGCGATCGCGAGAACCGTTCGGACGTACTGTGTTTCACCACACAGCCGCTGGCCGAGGAGCTGTCGGTGATCGGTGAGGTGACGGTCCGGCTGCGGATCCGGACCGAGCCGCACGGCGGAAACCTGTTCGTCCGGCTGTGTGATGTCGAGGGCAACACCTCGGTGAACATCTGCGACGCGGCGCTGCCGTTACGGAACCTCGGTATCGGTGAGGAGGTCGCCGTCAAGCTGTCGCCGACCGCCTGCAGTTTCCGGGCCGGTCATCGGATCCGGCTGCAGGTCAGCGCCGGTGCCTTCCCCCTGACACCACGCAGCACCGCGGACGCCGGGCCGGTGGCCACGGCCGTCGACGTCCGCCCGATCGAGTACTCGGTCGACTCGGGAGTGCTCGAGCTACCGGTACTGCACTGACCGGATCAGGTCGGCCCGGATCAGGTCGGCCGGATCGACTCTTGGGGACGACGAAAGCCCGGGACCGCTCGAAGCGGTCACCGGGCCGAAACGTCGCTCGGGTGGGTGCTGCCGTCAGGCTCAGAGCCCGGCGGCGACCTTGCCCATGGCCGACTTGCGATTGGCGGCCTGGTTCTGGTGGATGACGCCCTTGCTGACAGCCTTGTCCAGCTTGCGGCTGGCCGAGCGCAACGCCTGCTCGGCGGCCTGCTTGTCGCCCGAGGTCGCGGCCTCGCGGAACTGGCGGACGGCGGTCTTCAGCTCAGACTTGACCGCCTTGTTGCGAAGGCGAGCCTTCTCGTTGGTCTTGATCCGCTTGAGCTGGGACTTGATGTTGGCCACGTGAATCTCTCTGGGTTCGTCAGTGGGGGTGTTCGTCGGTTGCAGTCCGGCCGGCGCGTGGCGCCAGAACCGATCCGTCAGCCTACCAGCCGGTGGCGAGGCCCCCGACCACGCGCTCGAACACCGCACGGTCCAGCGCCGTCCCCTCGCGCCGCACCGCGGCCGGGTCCAGTTGCAGCACCCGGTCCAGCCGGACCTCGCTCGGCCGGCCCCTGCTGTCCCAGGCGCCGCTGCCGACGTCCATCCAGTGCCGTCCGGCCCGGGCCTCCTGGGCGGCGTCCCGGTCATGGTCCTTGCTGGTCATCGGCAAGGCCATCACGTACCCCTGCAGGATGCACAGCACCAGCACCGGACGGTCCTTGCCCCGGGAATGGTCCTCCTCGAACGGTACCCAGGCCCAGACCACCTCGCCGCCGTCCGGATCGCCGTCCGCCTCCGGCGCGTAGACCGGGCGCAGGGTGGTGACGTCGCCCGACCAGTCACCGGGGTAGGGCACCTGGCTGTGCTCGTCGGTGGCGCGCCCGGCGGGGGAGGACGACGAGCCGGTCGATCGTGACGCCGGCTGCGGCTGCGTCGAGGTGTGCGTCGAGGTGTGGGTCGGGGTGGTGTTCGCCGGCGTCGACCGCCGGTCGCCCTGCCGGGACCTGCCCGCCGATCGCTGGGAGTCGCGCAGGTACTGGCGCGCCACCTTGGTGGCCAGCGAGACCAGGTTGCGGCCGATCGAGGAGAGCGAGGAACTGTCCATCCGGCGATGCTACGGCGCGTGCTCCGAGGCGGGGCCCAGACATGACCCGAGGCGGGTCGAGACAGGCGCCGAGGCATGGCCCGAGACATGATCCGGCAGCCGCGGATGCAGCGGGCACGGGGAGATACGGGTGGTTTCCGGGGCGCTCGGCGCAAGCCGAACCAAGCCGGTGTGTGCATGTAACTCAGCGGTGACATGGTGGGGCTACGGTTCGCAACATGACCGAGTTGTTCGACGGGTACTCCCATGCCCCGGGCCCGATGGTCTGGGACGAGATGCTTGCCGAGCAGGGGCGTCCGCGACGTCCCTACCGGGCGGTGCATCAGACCCTGCGGGTGATGTCCGGAGGTGATCTGGTCGAGCGGGCCGACGCCTTGGCGCGCACCTATCTCGACCAGGGCATCACCTTCGACTTCGCCGGTGAGGAGCGTCCCTTCCCCATCGACGTGGTGCCCCGGGTGCTCTCCGCCGATGAGTGGGCACACGTGGAAGCCGGTGTGGCGCAACGGGTTCGGGTGCTGGAGATGTTCCTGGCCGACGTCTACGGGTCCCGCGACGTGGTCCGTGCCGGCATCGTGCCGTGGCACGTGATCGCCTCGGCGTCGGGCTTCTTCCGTGAGGCGCACGGGCTGCGTCCGGCCAACCAGGTACGCATCCACGTCGCCGGTATCGACCTGATCCGCGACGAGGAGGGCGTCTTCAGGGTGCTCGAGGACAACGTCCGGGTGCCGTCCGGGGTCAGCTACGTGATGGCCAACCGGCAGGCGATGATGACGGTCTTCCCGGAGTCGTTCGCCACCATGCGGATCCGGCCGGTGCACAACTACTCGGCCCGGCTGCTGGCGGCGTTGCGTGCCGCGGCGCCGGACACCTCCGGCGATCCGACCGTCGTGGTGCTCACCCCGGGCATCTACAACAGCGCCTACTTCGAACACACCCTGCTGGCCCGCACCATGGGCGTCGAACTGGTCGAGGGCCGCGACCTGTTCTGTTCCGGCGGCCGGGTGAAGATGCGCACCACCGAGGGCGAACGAACGGTCGACGTCATCTACCGCCGGGTCGACGACGACTTCCTCGACCCGGTGCAGTTCCGCGCCGACTCACAGCTGGGCTGTCCGGGGCTGGTGAACGCGGTGCGGGCGGGCAACGTGACGATCGCCAACGCGATCGGCAACGGGGTCGGCGACGACAAGCTGATCTACACCTACGTGCCCGACCTGTGCCGGTTCTACCTCGACGAGGAGCCGATCCTGCCGAACGTGCAGACCTATCGTCTGGACAATCCCAAGGACCGCGCGTACGCGCTGGACCACCTCGACGAGCTCGTCTGCAAACCCGTGGACGGCGCCGGCGGAAAGGGTCTGGTGATCGGTCCGAAGGCCTCTCGCAAGACGTTGGACGAACTGCACGCCAGGATCAGCGCCGACGGTCGCGGCTGGATCGCCCAGCCGGTGGTGCAGCTGTCCACCGTGCCGACCCTGATCGACGGCAACCTGCGGCCGCGGCACGTCGACCTGCGGCCGTTCGCGGTCAACGACGGCAAGAAGGTCTGGGTGTTGCCCGGTGGCCTGACCCGGGTGGCGCTGCCGGAGGGGCAGCTGGTGGTGAACAGCAGCCAGGGCGGCGGCTCGAAGGACACCTGGGTGCTCTCCGGAGTGCGTGAGGTGATCACCGCCCGCACCGTCGCGGCGCCCGTCGTCCGGGCCTTCGCCGGTCCGACCGAACAGGTCGAGGACGGCAGCTACGGCCTGCACCAGCAACAACAACAGCAACAACAGGTCCAGCCGGAGCAGCAGCAGAAGGAGCCGTCGTGCTGAGCCGGATCGCGGAGTCGCTGTTCTGGATCGGACGCTACGTCGAACGCGCCGACGACACCGCGCGCATTCTCGACGTCCATCTGCAGATGTTGCTCGAGGACCCGCAGCTGACCGAGTCAGGCGCCGGCCGGTCGCTGCTGGCCGTGATGGGGCTGGAGCCGGAGGCGGAGGACTGGGTCGACCGGCAGGTGGTGCTCGACCGGCTCGCCTACGACGTCAACTACCCGAGCGCGATCGTCGGCTCGCTCGGCGCCGCCAGGGAGAACGCCCGCCGGGTGCGGGAGATCGTCTCCACCGACCTGTGGCAGTGCCTGAACACCACCTGGATCGGCATCGACGGCACCCGACGCCGCAGCCGCACGGCGCACGAGTTCTTCGACTGGGTGCGCGAACGCACCGCGCTGACCGCGGGAATCATCGAACAGACGATGAGCCGGGACGACGCCTGGCGGTTCCTGGTGCTCGGCCGCAGCCTGGAGCGGGCCGACATGACCGCCCGGCTGGTGGCGACGTCCGCGATCTCGTCGGCCCTGCCCTCGTGGGCGACCCTGCTGCGTTCCTGCGGCGCGTACGAGAGTTATGTGCGCAGCTATCGCGGCGTCGCCTCGGACTCCCGGGCCGCCGAGTTCATGCTGCTCGACCGGCTCTTCCCACGCTCGGTTCTTTCGGCGCTGGTGCAGGCCGAGGAGGTGCTCGAGGAACTCGCGCCGCCCCGGGAACGGGTCGGGGTCGCCGACCAGAGCCGCCGGCTGCTCGGCGGTATCCGCACCAGCCTCGAGTACCGCGACCTGAACGAGGTGCTCGCCGACCTGCCGCTGGAGATGGAGAAGGTGCAGCGGGTGATCTCCCAGGCCGGCGCCGCGGTGGCCTGGCGCTACTTTCCGGAGAGTTCGGGATAC
>DAIOVT010000013.1:0-19977 GCA_036758885.1 Kineosporiaceae bacterium | reverse complement strand
GGGATCAGCACGACGGCGGGCAGGTCCGAGAGAGTCAGTCCCACCGCGACCGAACCGACCGCTCCGAGAATCATCTGTCCCTCGCCGCCGATGTTGAACCGGCCGGCGGCGAGCGGGATCGCAAAGGCCAAGGCCAGCAACGTGATCGGCGTCCACAGCTCCAAGGTCCGGGCGAAGCCGAACTTGGTCTTGAACGACGTGGTGAGCACGGCTTGGAAGGCCTTCGCCGGATCGTGGCCGAGAGCCAGGATCAGGACGGCGCCGACCGCGAAGGCGGCGACCACGGCCAGCACGTACGGCACGGTGCCGAACAGCAGCCGCCGGGCGGGCGACGCCGCGGCGAGCTCGGCGGGCGCGTCGGCGGGCGCGGACATGGTGGGCTGGGCGCTCATCCGGTGACTCCCGTCATCAGCCGGCCGAGTTCGTAGGGATCGGTTGCGCCCCGGGCGAACTCGCCGACCAGTGACCCGTCGTAGATCACCGCCACCCGGTCGCCGAGGGCGATCACCTCGTCCTCGTCCTCGGAGATCACCACGACCGCGCAGCCGTCGGCGGCAGCGGCCCTGATGCGTTCGTAGACGAACTGGGTGGAGCCGATGTCCAGCCCGCGGGTGGGGTTGTGCAGCACCAGCAGCTTCGGCCGGTGCGCGAAGGCGCGGGCAAGGATCACCCGCTGGATGTTCCCGCCGGAGAGCGAGCCCGCGGCGGCCGCGATCCCGGGGGTGCGCACCTGGTAGTCGGCGACTGCGCCGGACGCCAGCCGGCGCCGCGCCGTCCAGTTGATCAGACCGGCGGTCGCCCCCTTCCGGTGCGACCCCAGGGCGAGGTTCTCGGTCACGCTGCCGCCGGGCAGGATGCCGTCACGCTGGCGGTCCTCGGGCACCAGCACCACCCCGGCGTCCAGCCACCGCGCGGTCGCCCGGCCGGCCATCTCGACGCCGTCCAGCCGCAACGATCCCGCCCGCAACCGGCGCACACCGGTCAACGACTCGGCGAGCTCGACCTGACCGTTGCCCGCGATCCCGGCGATCCCGAGGATCTCCCCGGCGCGCAATCGGATCGAGACCCCGCGCACCACCTCGGTGCCGGCGTGGCCGTCGGCGCGCACCTCGTCGACCTCGACCCGCACCGGCCTGGCCCGCGGCAGGGTGTCGCCGTCCGCGGTGTCGGCCGCGCCACCGGGCAGCAGGTTCTCACCCAGAACGCCTTCGCCCAGAACGACTTTCGCCGTCGCATCGTCGGCCTTGGCCGCACCGACCATCAGTGCAGCAAGGTCCTCGGCGGTGGTGTCCCGGCGCGCGATCCGGGTCTCGAACCGCCCGTCGCGCATCACGGTCAGCTGATCGCAGACCGCCATGGTCTCGCGGATCTTGTGCGTGATCAGGATGACCGACATCCCCTCGTCGACGATGGCCCGCATCGACGAGAACAGGGTGTCCACCTCCTGCGGGGTCAGATTCGTGGTCGGCTCGTCGAGCACCAGGATCTTGGCTCCCCGGTACAGCGCCTTGAGAATCTCCACCCGCTGCCGGACGCCGACCGGCAGGGTGTCGACCCGGGCTCCCGGATCGACCGCCAGGCCGAACCGCTCGGACAGCTCCGTGACCCTGGCCTGGACGTCCAGGCCACGACTTCCGGTGCCCAGCACGATGTTCTCGGTCACCGTGAACGAGTCGACCTGCAGGAACGACTGATGCACCATGCCGACGCCGGCAGCGATCGCCTCCTTCGGGTTGCTGATCGACACCCGGTTGCCGTCGACCTCGATCTCCCCGGCATCGGCGGCGTACAACCCGTAGAGCACGTTCATCAGCGTGGTCTTGCCGGCGCCGTTGCCGCCCAGCAGACCGTGCACCTCGCGACGTCCGACACTGAAGTCGACCCCGTCGAGCGCGACCACCGGCCCGAACGTCTTGCGGATGCCGCTCATCCGAAGCAGCGGCATCCCCTCGTCGGGGCTGCTCGTCAGGCCCACCCTTCAGCTGACCTTGCTGGTGTCGAGCTTGACGGTGATGTCTCCGGCCTTCACCTTGGCGATCGCGTCGTCCACGGCCTTCTTCGCCTCGGCGGGCACCTTCGCGGAGGTCTGGATGCTGACGCCGGTGTCGAAGCCGAGCGGGTAGTAGCCGGTCCTGGTTCCGGACTCGACCTTGCCGAGGATCTCCGAGAGGGGCTGGGTGAAGTCGTACAACACGCTGCCCGCGTAGTGGTCACCGGCCAGCGAGGACTTGTCGGTGTACTTGGCGGTGACCCAGCCCTCGCCGGCCGGCCGGCCCTCGAAGGCCTTGAACGTGCCCTGGGCACCGGCATTGAGCGAACCGACGATCACGTCGGCACCGCTGCCGAGCAACTGCGTGGTGAACTGCTGCGCCTTGGTGACGTCGTTGAAGTCGCCCGTCCAGACCGGTTTGAGGGTGGCCTTGCTGCCGCTGTCGGCGAGCGCCTGCTGCATCGCATGCACCTCGGCGTAGGAGAACGGCAGGGAGAGGCCGCCCACATAGCCGATGGTGCCGCTCTTGGAGAGTTGCCCGGCCAGCACCCCGACGCCGTAGAACCCGAGATGGAACTGCCGGTCGATCACCCAGAGATTGGCGGGCTGGTCGGCGGGCTTGCCGTCGAACTCACCGATGAAGGTGACGTCCGGGTTGGCCGAAGCCGCCTTCGCCGTCGCGTCGAAGAACTGCGACCCGTGGGTCCAGATCAGCGTGCTGCCGTCGGCGAGGAACTCGTTGATGCGCGCCTCGACGTCGGGCACGGCGACCTTCTCGGCGTAATTCGTCTGCGCCCCGGACTTCTTCGCGGCCTCCAGAGCCAACAGGCCGAGGGAGTTGTAGTCGGCGTCCGTGGTCGGGCCGGAGAAGATCGCGGCGATCTTCTGCGCCGATGCGGCGCCCGAGGCGCCGGAACTGTCGGTGGAGTCTGATCCACTGGAACAAGCGGCGAGAGTCAGCGCCAGGGCGGCACCGACAACGGTCAACAGACGGGGGAAGCGTGAACGGCTCAGAGACATCTACCGGAACCCTTCTCTGGGGGATCGCGGAGCGAACGGTGGGACCGTGATCGCGACCACAGGGGTGGGGATTGCCGTTGAGTCTTGACATTCCGGGCGCTCAGGCCTCCGGCAGGTGTTGCCAACAGCAGATGTTGCGGTTAGGCATATCGCCCACTCGCCAGGGCCGCTGCGGACCGATGCCTTTACCACGCCGCGACGACGCGCCGTGCCCGGACCAGTCCGGCATCCGGGAAGCAACCGGTCGATTTCGCCCCTGTTCAGGGTTCAACCACGCGGCGACGCGCCCTGTTTGGCGTTGCACTTGACCTCGAGTTGTTACACATTGGAGTCAATCAACTACGCAGAATCACCAAATTGTTCTCGACGGATCTGTATCCGTTCCCGGTCCGATCTCGAGTACCCGACCGACCAGAAAGGGGCCAACATGATTCAGACATCACGCGCCCCCTACGGCCACGAGGTGTTTCGCACCCTGTTCGGAACCGCGACCTCGGCCGTGCTGCTGAGCTCCCCCGACGGCAGGTTCGTCGAGGTGAACGACGCCGCCCGGCAGCTGCTCGAGGGCACCGGGATCGACCTGGGTGACGCCGAACTCCTCGACCTGTTGCTGCACACCCCCGAACCGGCCACCGAGCGCGAGGACTGGTCCGCCGCCCTGGCCGAACTCGGCGACGGCGACCGCACGTCTCCGGTGCGCACCAATCTCGGTCTGGCGCCGGCGGGCAGCACCCCGCGCATCGTCCAGGTGACCACGGCGCCGGTGACCCTGGCCGGCACCACCTATCTGATCAGCCACCTCGAGGACGCCACCGGCCGCCGCCTGCAGGAGCAGCGGTTGGTCTATCTGGCCACGCACGACGCCGCGACCGGGCTGCCCAACCGTGAGCTGGTGCACCAGCGTCTGGTCGCCGCGCTGACCCGATCCCGGCAGACCGGGCTGCCGGTCGCGGCGCTGTCGATCACCCTCGACGACTACGACGCCCTGGTGGCCGAACACGGCACCCACCTCGGCGACGTCCTGCTCGGCACGGTCGGTCACCGGCTGCGCTCCGTGTTGCGCTCCGGCGACAGCGCCGGACGCTGGACCGGCGCCGAGTTCCTCGTCGTCGCCTGCGACGTCGACGGCCCGGAGGCGCTCGCCGAACTGGTCCGGCGGCTGGAGAACAAGCTCGCCCGCCCGGTCAGTCTCGGACCACCGCCCGACCCGAACGCGGAGCGCGGCGCCGCGCCACCGGTCACCACCACGGTCCCGGTCTCGGTGCGCATCGGCGCTGCGCTCAGCCGGGACGGCGAACAACCCGCCCCGTTGATCCGCCGCGCCGAAGCGTCCAGGTACGCGAAGATCCGCGCCCGGCGGCGGGCCGGCGGCACCCGGGCGGCCGCCGGACGTCCGACCCCTCGCACCCCCGTTCAGCGGGGCGCCGGAACGACCCTGGGCCTGCAGCCGAACGCCGCCATGCGCGACGACAGGCACGAGACACTGCTCTGCGAGCAGGCCGTCGTGGCGGAGCAGCGCTGAACGGCGAATCGCCCGCCGAGACCACCGCTCCCCTGGTCGAGCTGCGAAACCAGCAGGGGCGGAGGCAGTCTGGAGCCATGGAGGTCGACGTCGCGATCGTCGGTGCGGGTGCGGCGGGGCTGAGCATCGTCGCCGCCCTCGACCGGCTGCTCAACTCGGTCGATCTCGCCCCGGGCGCCCGCGCGCCCAGCGTGGCGCTGATCGATCCGGTGCACCGCACCGGCCAGGACCGCACCTGGTGCTTCTGGGACGACGGCGCGAGCCCGCTGGAATCACTGATCCATCGCAGCTGGGACCAGGTGGCGATCGTCGACCGCGCCGGCCGGCAACGCCGGCACCACCTCGGCTCGTTGCGCTACGCGATGATCCGCTCCGGCGACTTCTACGCGCACACCGAGGATGCCGCGGCCCGCATCGGCGCCGTCCGGATCCCGGCCGAGGTGGAGAGCATCGAGGACGACGAAGACCGTGCCGTCGTGCACTCCGGCGATCAGCGGATCCGGGCCCGTTGGGTCTTCGACTCTCGGCCCGCCGAACCGGTGCGCGCCGCCAGAACCGCTCTGCTGCAACACTTCCGGGGATGGCGTGTGCATTTCAACCACGTCGCGCTCAACCCGGATCTGCCGGTGCTGATGGACTTCTCGGTGCCTCAGCCCACCTCGCCGCAGGGAGGCACGGCCTTCTGCTACGTGCTGCCGACCGACCGGCGGACCGGGCTGATCGAGTACACGGTGTTCTCCCGGTCCGGGTACGACTCCGCCGCCTACGAAGAAGCGCTGCAGGCCTACCTGCTGGACCGCTGGGGAACCGGTGGCGCCCGGGGCACCTACACCGTCGAGGAGACCGAGCAGGGCGTCATCCCGATGACCGACGCGGTGTACGACCGCACCCCGGGACGGCGGGTCTTCCGGATCGGCACCGCCGGCGGCGCCACCCGCCCCTCGACCGGGTACACGTTCTCCACCATCCAGCGCCAGTCAGCCTCGATCGCCGCCGCCCTCCTGGCCGGGCGCCGTCCGGAACCCCCTGCGCCACACCGTAAACGGCACAGATGGCTGGACGCCGTGATGTTGCGCAGCCTCGACCAGGGCCTGCTCTCAGGACCGGACCTCTTCGTCGGCCTCTTCGACAAGAACCCCGCCGAACGAGTGCTCCGATTCCTCGACGGCACCGCCGGGCCCGCCGGTGACCTGGCCCTGGTTCGCTCCGCCCCGTTCTCCCCCATGCTGCATTCCGCCGCCGCCGACCTCCGGGCCCGCCTCCGCCTGTGATCATGCAGAACTGCACGCTCCACCCGTCGTGATCATGCAGAACTGCACGGTGGCCGACGGCCCGCGCTCCCCTGCGGGGAGTTCGAGTGAATGGCTGCGGCCAGCTTGGCCATCGCGGACGACGCGGATCCGCTCACCGTCGGACCGAGCGCGGCAAGACTGGCCATGAGAGCAGCGATCTCGGGGAACTCCAGTTGCAGCGGTGGCACATCGGCGACCCGCTCGATCGCCGCTCCGCCGCCGCGCCCCGGAACCACACTGATCGGCACACCGGAATGCCGCAGGCGATCGACGTCCCGGGCGATGGTCCGTTCCGTCACGCCGAGTTCCAAGGCGAGTTGACCGAAGGTAAGCCGCGACGGCTCTCGATGTAACCGCTCGATCAGATGTTGCTGACGTTCCACACGACGCAGGGTGAGGAGCGCATCGCGCGATGCCGCGGCAACGTCACCCGGCCCAAGGTCCATTCGGCATCGTAACCACGACGCCGGCCCGTCATGGTTTCCTCGTAGCGTGCCGGCATGACCGATGCTGCCACCCAGAGCCACCGGCCCATCCTGGCGCTCCGATGAGTCCGGGCTCGAACAAGATGATCAGCGACTTCGCCGGCAAGCCCACGACACAGTCGTACTTCGTCTCGATAGCAGAATTCGCCCAGAGCCTTGGGCCGCTGCAGAGACATAGGACGTCGCAGGTGAGCTTCTCCGTACGCCGAAAGTTCCTCTGGCTGTGGGCATACGAGAAGACCGGTGACGGAACGCTGTATCTGACAGTCCTGCTCGACCGAGCGATCACGGACCCACGCTTCCACTACGTCTCACAGGTCAGCAAGAACCGCTGGAATCATCACGTCGAGGTGAAGTCCGAGGCGATCGTCCGCAGCGACTGGCTGCGCAATCTGATTCGCGAAGGCTACGAGTTCGCGCAGAGATAGCTCGAGACCGGCCGATCGGTGCCCGACCCAAGCACTTCTGCATGATCAGGACAACGGTTGACGCGTTCCTGAGATATCGACCCCGACTCGAGCAGTTGCGGACGCTTTTGTGTCGCGTGACGAACACATAGGCGTCCGTGATCGACAGGGTCCGCGATCGACTGACCGACGAACGATGGCCGGCCCGCCCAAGGCGGCTCACACACCCGAATTCCGTCGGCCTCGACCTTCAACATGAACACCACCTCCCACCTCCCGGCCTCAGGCTCATGATTGGCCGCGAGTGACCGACTGTCCTCTCTTGGAGGCCGACATGAGGGACAAGAAGCAGCGGGACGCGAGCACACCGGATGGCGAGCGTTCGGAGAGGCCGACCGGGCCCGTCAGCTCTTGGACATGAACTTGCTGGTCGTGGGTGCCGACGGACGCGCACATCGCCTCGATCCCGATGAAATCGCCGGCGTGCTCTGCGAGGCAAGATCGGGCGGCTTCCTTACGGCAGGGTCACTCTTCCCGGGGTGAAGAAATGCGCGGCCTGCGAACGACTGCGCAATCGGAGGCTGGACCGATTTCGCCGAGCCGCTCGACCAGGTTCTCTGGGTCCAGTCGCAATGGCCGCGGGTGGCCGGCGCCCGCACACGCCGATCCGGCCCAGTCGCAAGGTGGATCGCCCGCCTGTCCCCTTACCTGAGGTCTTGAAGGGCGTGTCTCGTGCGGTCCGGCCGATCACGTAGCCAAATCAAGGAAACCCGCGGCGTTCGCGAGCAGCCCGCTGTCACGCCGCCTCATTCGCGAAGGCTACGAAATCGCGCAGCGATAGCGCGACCGGCCGATCGGGGCCCGCTCCGAGCAATCACTTCGCATGATCACGAGTGGCGATCCACGCAGTTCTGCATGATCACGGGGTGCGGAGTTCGGCGACGAGGGCACGGTGGTCACTGCCGCTGATCGCGAAGGCTCGTACGGCGTCCACGGCGATCTGGTCGGAGACCAGGACATGGTCGATGCGGATCACCGGGAACAACTGGGTCACGGCGTCGGGAAGCAGGCCGTCCTTCGGTTCGGTGGCGACCGGCCAGGTGGGCTGTTGCCACGACCAGAGTCTGGTGGCGCCGGCATCGCGCAGACCGGCATCGAGCAACCTGCGCACCGGGGCGTTGTACTGGGAGGCATTCAGGTCCCCGGCCACGATGGTCGGCAGTTCACTCTGTGCCGCAACGGATTTGCGCAACACGTCGAAGGACGCGGACCAGCCGGGCATCAGCATCGGCGGCGGTGGGTGCGCCCCGATCAATCGCACCTGCGCACCGGAGGTGGTGCGCAGCACCACGCTCACGGTCGCGAACTCCGTTCCGGCGACACGCTCGGTCGAGGCGATCGGCAGCCGCGAGTAGATGCCGGTGCCCGCGGCCCAATCCGCGGGGGCCAGCGTCGTGTGCGGCAGTTCCTTGGTCAGCCCGGCGCGGTCGAGCGCGTCGACCTGCTGCTGGGTGAGCTCGGTGAGCACCAGTGCATCGATCTTCTCCCGGCGGACGGCGTCCACCACCTGTGCCGGGTCGGCGCGACCGAACAGCACGTTCAGGCTCATCACCCGCAGCGGGGCGGCGGCGACACCGGTCAGCGCCTCGGGGCTCGGGCCGCCGAGCCGGTGATGCGGCGGAACCGTCACGCCGATCAGGACCGCCAGCACCAGGGCCATGCCAGCCCCGAAGCGACTGCGCCCCAAGGCGAATCCGGCCGCGGCGAGCGACATCACCGGCAAGGCCCAGCCGGCCAGTGCGGCGGCGAGGATCATCAGCACACCGGGCAGACCGGTCGGCCAGTCCACCCAGACGGCACCCCAGCAGATCACGGCGGCGGCGAACGCCAGCCCCGAGAACCCGCGCAGCGCAAGGCGTCCCAGCCGGCGCCAGCGGCCCTGCCGGGACGGCGACGGGGGCCCGGGACCTCGCCCGTGCTGAAGGGTTGTCATCGCACCAGGTACAGGCCGATAGCCGCGGTGGTGACCAGGATCAGCCGCTCGAACAGCTTCTGGTCGATCCGCTGGATCGCCTTGCGACCGAACCAGCCGCCGAGCACGACCACCGGGGCGAGAACCGCGTTCAGCGCCAGACTGCTCCACGAGATCAGGCCCAGACCGACGCTGAACGGCACCTTGGCCAGGTTGAGCAGGAAGAAGAACCACGAGAACGTGCCCAGGAAGCCGAGCATCGAGTAACGGCTGAGCACCAGGTACAGCGACATCGGCGGACCACCGGCATTGGCGACCATGGTCGAGAAGCCGGCCAGCGAGCCGAGGGCCCAGCGGGACGCCGTCCGGCGCGATGTCGGTTCGGCCCCGGCGGGCCGCGACGGACGGCGCATCATCAGCACGGTCGCAACGGTGAGCAGGATCAGGATGACGCCGATCGCCCGGCGCATCGTCGTGGAGTCGACCCGGGCGATGAAGGCCACCCCGACCAGAAGGCCGACCCCCACCGCCGGCAGCAGTCGCAGCAGGGCCTTGAAGTCGGCGTGCTCGTGATAGGCGCGCACCGCGACGACGTCACCGACCAACAGCATCGGCAGGATGAACCCGGTGGACAACTTCGCCGGCAGCACCGCGGCGGCGATCGCCACCGCGATCAGCGAGATGCCGCTGATCGCCGTCTTGGAGAAGCCGATCAGCAGGGCCGCCACAGCAAGCAGCCCCAGCGCCGGAGCGCTGAGGCCGCTGAGCGTGAGGGCACCGCCCAAAGAGGGTCAGGCCTCGGCGAGCGCGTAGCCGGCCTCGTCGACCGCGGCCCGCACCGCGTCGGAGGGCAGATCGGCCTCGCTGTCGACGACGACGGTCGAGCGGCCGCCTGCGACGAGGTCGACCTGCACCCGCTGGACGCCGTCCAGCGAGCTGAGCTCTTCGGTGACCGCGGAAACGCAGTGCGCGCAGGTCATGCCGTCGACGTGAAAGGTGTTGGTGACCATGGGATCTCCCTACCGATCGGGCGAATGAAGTGCTGGAGCAGACACCGGAGGAGCCGGGTGTCAGCTGCGCAGCAGCCGGGCGATGGCGTCGGAGGCCTCGCGGACCTTCTCGTGCGCGGCCTCGTCGGAGGTCCGGGCCGCGTCGACGACGCAGTGCCCGACGTGGTCCTCGAGCAGACCGAGGCTCACCGCCTGCAGCGCCTTGGTGACCGCGGCCACCTGGGTGAGCACGTCGATGCAGTAGACGTCCTCCTCGACCATCCGCTGAATGCCGCGCACCTGGCCCTCGATCCGGCGCAGCCGGCGCAGGTAGTCGTCCTTCTCACCGCTGTAGCCAGACATGTTCCTCCTCCGCGAACGCCCCAACAGGGTACCCCCAGTGGGTATTCCCGGAGACCGGCCGAGCCCGACACACGTCGAGCCCGACGCCACAAGGGCATCGGGCTCGATCGGATCAACTCGATCGGACGAACTCGATCGGACGAACTCGATCGATCAGAAGGTCTGATCGAACGACTCTTGCTGCCGGGCGCCCAGGACGTCCGGCCCCCACTCAGATGGCGATGCTCAGATCGCGATCTGTTCGTGTTCGGTCAGGTCGACCGATTCCGGGTTCTCCCGCTGTTCACGCAGCCGGCGCCAGAGCCCGCGCAGTTCTGCAGTCACATGATCGAGCCGCTCGGCCGTCTGCGGATCACTCGCCCCGCCCTGCACCGCCTGGCGCAGACGCCGCTCCTCGGCGGCCAGAGATTGAATGACTTCAAGGAGCTTGCGGTCTTCCACGGCGTCCCCTCCCGCGTGGGATCGCCACGCACAGGCTGGTTGTCGTTCAGGTGAGCTTTACTCGACGGTAAGTTGTGAGAACGTTTTCCGGGAGCACGCCGATCAGGTGAGCAAGCACACACTCAGAGCGAACAGGACACCGGAACTCAGCCGGCCGAGGCGTCCAGGTGGTCGACGAGCTCAGCAGCCAGGCCGACATAGCCGGCCGGCGTGAGCTGCAGCAGACGCTGCTTGGCATCCACGGGGAGTTCCAGATCTGATACGAACCCGCGCATCGCCTCGGCGTCGATGCGCCGTCCGCGGGTGAGCTCCTTGAGCCGCTCGTACGGCTCGGGCAGGTTGCACACCCGCATCACCGACTGCACGGCCTCGCCGAGTACCTCCCAGTTCGCGTCGAGGTCGCGCTGCAGCGCCGCCTCGTCGACCGCCAGCGCGGAGAGCCCGCGAGCGACGTTCGAGATCGCCAGCAGTGAGTGACCGAAAGCGGTACCGATGTTGCGCTGCATCGAGGAGTCGGTGAGGTCGCGCTGCAGCCGCGAGGTGACCAGCGTCGAGGCGAGGGTGTCGAGCAGCGCACTGGAAACCTCGAGGTTGGCCTCGGCATTCTCGAACCTGATCGGGTTCACCTTGTGCGGCATGGTGCTCGAGCCGACCGTGCCCTGACCGGCGAGCACCTGGGTGAAGTAGCCCATCGAGATGTAGGTCCACAGATCGGTGCAGGCGTTGTGCAGCACCCGGTTGAACCGGGCGACGTCCGAGTAGAGCTCGGCCTGCCAGTCGTGGCTCTCGATCTGCGTGGTCAGCGGGTTCCAGGTGAGCCCGAGCCCCTCGACGAAGCCGCGCGAGATCGCCGGCCAGTCGGTCTGCGGCGCCCCGGCCAGATGCGCGCCGTAGGTTCCGGTGGCGCCGTTGATCTTGCCGAGGAACTCCGCCCGGCCGATCCGGGTCAGCTGCCGCCGCAGCCGATGCACGATCACCGCGAGTTCCTTGCCGAGCGTGGTCGGCGTGGCCGGCTGACCGTGCGTGTGCGCGAGCATCGGCACCGCCCGGTGCTCCCGCGCCAGGGCCGCGAACTGGTCGGTCAACGCGGACGCCGCGGGCAGCCACACCTGCTGGACGGCGCCCCGCACCATCAGGGCGTAGGCGAGGTTGTTGATGTCCTCGCTGGTGCAGAACAGATGCAGGTACTCGGCGACGTCGGCCAGCGAGGTGCCCTCGATGCGCCGCTTGAGCAGGTACTCGACCGCCTTGACGTCGTGCCGGGTGACCGCCTCGATCTCGCCGAGCTCGAGGACGTCGTCAGGGCCGAAGGCGTCGGCCAGCGATCGCAACGCCTTGACCTCGGCCTCGGTCAGCTCACGCAGCCCGGGGACGGCACGATTGCTCGCCAGGTGGATCAGCCACTCGGCCTCGACACGCACCCGCTCGCGGTTCAACGCCGCCTCGGAGAGGTGCTCGGCCAGCGCGGCGACGTCCTGGCGGTAGCGACCGTCCAGCGGCCCGAGGGGGTAGCCGGCCAGTGACGGCGACGGCGACGGCGGCTGCGGTGAGGGGGAGGGCGAGGTCACCCGGCAATGCTGTCACGACGGCGGCGGGACGAACGGCGGGGACGAGCCAGCCGAACCCGGCGAAACCCGGCCGTCGCGGGATGCGTCCCAAAACTGGCGCGCCGCCCGAACCGGGCGGCGCATCTGCAAGTGTGTTCCGCACCACGCGGATCGCCAACAGCCGATCAGCGGATTCCGTCGATCGGCCGAACTGCCGATGAGTGCAGGAAATCCTCTCCCGCAGACCGGAACCAGCATCTGGAAGAAGGCCGGCACTCGCCCCGGACAAGAACTTGGATATATCGTTCCGCTATATCGCGCCGCAGCGTTGACTCGGGAGGGCGTCATGGTCGACACATCTGGACCGCCGGCCGATACGGGTCTGCCGCCATCCATGGCGGCGACCTTTCGGGATTCCTCGCGCTGTCCGCTGTGCGCGGCCTCGATCGTCAGCCCCCGATGCGGTGCCTGCGGCGCCGATCTGAGCACCGCCACGGGGAGCAGGTTGTGGCAGCTGAGCTGGCGGGTCGCCGATCTGATCGACCAACGGGGGCAGCTTCTCGAGCAGTTGCGCGCCGAGCGGGAGGCCGCACGGCTCGCCGCACGAAGGGCAGAGAAGACCTTCTCGGACGCCGCGGCGCACGCCGCTCAGGCGCCGACGCCCGCCCCGGTGGCGGCCGCCCTCTCGCCGATTCCGGCGACGCCGCTTCCCCCACCACTACCCACCCCACTACCCACCCCACCCGCGCCACTCGCACCCCAGGCGTCGGCTCCGGCCACACGCCGCGACGGCACTCCTCGCACCCGGCTCGGCGTGCAGAGCATCCTGATCGGAACCGGGGCGCTGCTGATCGCCGTGGCCGGTCTGGTGTTCCTGTTCTTCGCCTGGGCCCTGCTGAACCTGACCGGACGGGCCGCGATCGTCGCCGGTATCACCGCGATCGCCATGGCCTCGGCCGCCTGGTGGCGACCCCGGCTGCCACAGACCGGGCAGGCCCTCGGCTGGGTCGCCGCCACGTTGGTGCTCGCCGACGTCTGGGCCGCCCGAGCGACGGGACTGCTTCCCCCCGAGGCGATCTCGACCCGGGGGTTCCTCTGCCTGGGCATGCTCGGCGGCGGCGGACTACTGCTCGCCTGGGGCTGGGCCGCCCGGCTGAAGGCCGGCACCCTCGCCGGCGTCACCCTGTTGCCGTTCGGCCTCATGATGCTGGGCTTCTGGGCCGGCGGAGAGATCGGATACCGCCAACTGACGTTCGCGCTGACGTCGTGCGGAATGATCGGCGCCGCTCTGCTCGGCCTGGTGCGGTGGCCGGCCGACTGGCGGCACGAACGCTTCGTGCAGTCCGTGACCACCCGGCTGATGTGGATCGGGGTACCCCTGAGCGCCCCGGTGTGGTTGATCCTCGACGCCAACCCGCTCACCGTGTGCGCCACGCAAGCTCTGGCCTTCGGCGCCGCAGTCCTGCTCAGTCGTCATCACCGGCCGGAAAAGGCCTCCACCGCAACGAGTTCGCAGCCGCCACGGATGTGGTGGGAATGGTCGACGGCGGCCGGGATCAGTGCCGCACTCGTCGGGGTACCGCTGTGGCTGCCCTTCATCAAGCAGTGGGGCCCCGAGGATCGCGCCGCCTACGCCGGCCTGCCGATCAGCGCCGCCGCCGGCGCCCTGGTCCTCTGGTTGCTGGTCGGTCGCGGCCGGCCGGCGGCCACACTGCTGCCGGTCTTTCCGCGCCTGGCGCTGCGCGGCGCCCGCGCGGTGGCTGTCGCCCTCACCGTGCCTGCCGCGATCGCGCTCCTGAACACGGTGTCCGACCTGACCGTCGGCGCTTCGCAACGTTGGCTGACCTCGGCCGGCCGGCCGCGGGCCGTGATCGACAGCACCCTCGCCGGCGACCCGACGGCCTTGCGATACGCGGCCCTGGGGCTTCTCGGAACCGGCGCGCTGATCCTGCTGACCACCCCGGTGAGGTGGGCCCCACCAGCGGTCGGGCTGGTGCTCGGTGGGCTCGTCCTCGGGGCTCTCGACCTTGACCTGCCGATCTGGCTGAGCGTGCTTCTGCTGCTCGCCGTGGTCGCGGGAACCATCGCCGCACACCGGGTCACACCGATCCACGAAAGCACTATGGCGGCGCTGCGGTTCGACACCAGGCAGGTACTGATGGCCGGCGGAATCCTGGCCGGCCTGATCGCGGTGTTCCTGAGCTGGACGGCGCCCGAACTCACGGTTCCGGTCACCCTGCTCGGTGCGATCGGTCTTGTCGCACTGGCCCTGGAAGCGGCACCGGTGGTACGCGCCGCACTGCTCGCCGCGGCGGCGGCGACCCCTCCGATCGTGGCTGCGGTGGTCCCGGAGATCTATTTCCCGGCCACCCCGTGGGGCTGGTTCGACCTGCGGCCCTTCGCGATCACTGCGGCGTTGATCACCGTGATCTGCTACCTCTCACCGCGCCGGCTGCCCGGGACGGCCGACCCCGGTGAGCGCGAACTGCTCGGGCTGCTCGGGCTGGGCCTGACCTGCCTGCCTGCGGCCTGGGCCGTCCTGAACGTGTTCGAGAACATGACCAGGTTCGCCGTCCCGACCGACGAGCGACTGCCCTGGCCGGGCCTGCTGCCGCTGATCGCACTCGCCCCGGCGACGGCTGCGATGCTGACCCGGGTCGTCGACCATCGATCGCCTTCGGCATTGCGAAACCCCCTGTCGTACAACCTTTCTCATGTGGTCGGCGCGGCGTTGCTACCACCGCTGACGTTCACCGCGGTCGCCCTCATCGCGATGAACCAGTCGGACTGGTTCGGCGACGGCGGCGCACTGCGGATCACGGCCGTGGTGGTGCTCGGTATGGCGGTCGCCGTCGTGGCCCTGGAGCGTTGGCACGATGCGACGCCCGGCGATCTGTTGCCCGAGCACAGGTTCACCGCGGCCGCCGTTTCCACGCTCGCCCTGATCACTCTCGGTGGCCTTCTCGCACTGTTCGAGCAGGACTCGGTGCTGTTCACCTTGTTCGGCGCCGCGGCGGCGTCCCTGGCGATGCGCGCGGGGTGGGCCCGGGTCGCCTGGGCCGGCTGGCTGATGCTCTCCGCCGCCAACCTGATCCGGCTGCGGCAGAACGATGTCGGGGTGATCGAGGCGTACACGGTGCCGCCGGCTCTGGCCCTGCTCGCTCTCGCGGTGTTCATCTACGCCAGGGGCGGCGCCGGGCGGGACGACGACCCGGCCGCGCCGGCCACTCGCGGGGGCGGTCGAACCACGATGTTCGAGCTG
This sequence comes from Kineosporiaceae bacterium, assembly GCA_036758885.1. Classification (GTDB taxonomy): domain Bacteria; phylum Actinomycetota; class Actinomycetes; order Actinomycetales; family Kineosporiaceae; genus DAIOVT01. The sequence continues at coordinate 4,687 of DAIOVT010000013.1, read as the reverse complement.
GTGGTCCCGGGGCTCGGCCTGCTGATCGTCCCGAGCGTGCTGGCGGCCCGCACCGGTCCGCTGCTCCGGCCGACCCTGTTGCTCGTGATCGGTTCTGCTGCAGTGGTTCTCGGCCTCCTGCCCTATCTGTTGCGCAGCTCGGCCGGCAGCGACCGGCGACCGGCGGGCCCCCTGGCCGAGGTCGTCGACCGGTTGCGGGCACCGGTCGTGCTCGCCGGGCTGGCTGCGGTGCTCGGCACCGCGGCGGTTCGCTGGCTGCGCTCGCTGGGCCTTGCCGAGCCCGGCTGGCGCGACCTGGAGGTCTGGACGCTTCCGGCCGCGGCGATGCTGCTGCTCGCCGGCATCGCCTGGCTCCGCCGGAACCCCGGCAGCGACTCCTGGCTCACCCTCGGCCCCGCCTGCCTCCTGGCGCTACTGCCCGGAATGCTCGCGGTGTTGGACGGCGCACCGATCTGGCGCGCGGTGCTGGTCAGCGGCCTGGCCGCGCTGATCCTGGTCGCCGGCGTCCTCACCCACACCCAGGCACCACTGCTGATCGGCGCCGCCGGACTGACGCTGCACGCCGGCATCCGCTGGACGCTCGCGGCCGGACTGCCCGACCCCGGCTGGCGCGACCTCGAGGCCTGGACGCTTCCGACCGCGGCGATGCTGCTGCTCGCCGGCATCGCCTGGCTCCGCCGGAACCCCGGCAGCGACTCCTGGCTCACCCTCGGCCCCGCCTGCCTCCTGGCCCTGCTGCCCGGAATGCTCGCCGTACTCGACGGCGAGCCGATCTGGCGAGCCGTGCTGGTGACCTGCCTGGCCGCACTGGCCCTGGCCACCGGCCTCCTCACCCGGACCCGGGCACCGATGATGATCGGCGCCGCCGGACTGATCCTGCACTCCGGGATCCGGGTGATGCTGGCGGCCGCACTGCCCGACCCCGGCTGGCGCGACCTCGAGGCGTGGACGCTTCCGGCCGCCGCGATGCTGCTGCTCGCCGGGGTGGTCTGGCTGCGCCGTCACCCCGAGACCGGTTCCTGGTCCACGCTCGCCCCCGGCACGGTGCTGGCGTTGTTCCCCGGACTGTTCGCGGTGCTGGACGGCGTCCCGCCCTGGCGAGCCGTGCTGGTGACCTGCCTGGGCGGGCTGATCCTGGCCGGCGGCGCGGTGACCCGTACCCAGGCGCCGGTGATGATCGGCGCCGGTGTGCTGGCGCTGCACGCAGTGGTGCAGCTGGGACCGGAGGTGGCGCGCGTGGTGGCCGGGCAGCCGCGCTGGCTGGTACTCGCCGTGGTGGGGGCGGCCCTGCTCACGATGGGAGCCACGTACGAACGCCGGCTCCGGGAGTTGCGCTCGGTACGGTCGCGGTTGATGGCGTTGCGCTGAGCCCGCGGCGCGGTACCCCCGAGCGGTCCCCACGTGATCATGCAGACGTGGTGATCATGCAGAACCGCTCACCGGGCACCGGTGCGTTCGGCACCGATGCCGGCGGCGACCACCAGTACCAGGCCGAACACCGGCAGCAGACCGGGCTGCTGCCCGAGGATCACCAGGCCGACGATCAACGCCAGCGCCGGTTCCAGACTCATCAGGGTGCCGAACGCGCCCGTGGTGAGCCGGCGCAGCGCCAGCAGTTCGAGGGTGAACGGCACCAGCGGCACCAGCAGGGCGAGCCCGAGACCGGCCAGGATCAGTCCGCCGTCCAGGTGCGGCAGCGTCGCCGGACCGGCGACGGCGGTGGCCACCAGACCGGCCGTGGGCAGCGAGACGGCGAGTGCACGGACGCCGTCCACCCGGTCGCCGACCCGCTGGGTGAGCAGGATGTAGGTGGCCCAGCACAGCGCCGCGGCGAGCGCGTAGGCGACGCCGACCGGGTCGGTCTCGCCGTGCCACGGCTCGGTCAGCAGCACCACACCGGCACCGGCGACCAGGGCGAACAGGCGGGTGACGCCACGGCCGCGGGCCACCGCGACACCGAGCGGTCCGAGGAACTCCAGGGCGCTGGTCGTGCCCAGCGGCAACCGGTCGGCGGCGGCCATGAACAGCATCGTCATCGCGGCGGTGACCACGCCGAGCAGCACGCACCAGCCGAACGTGCCACGCGGGTAGTGCGAGGGCCGCGGACGCAGCACCACCAGCATCAGCAGGCCCGCCCAGGACAGCCGCAACCAGGCCGCCCCCTCCGGGCCGATCCGGTCGAACAGACCGACCGAGGCGGCGACGCCGAGCTGCACCGACAACATCGACACCAGCGCCATCCCGGTACCGACCGAGGCGGCGCGGCGGGCCGCTCCGGCGTCCTGGCCGGCCGCGACGGAGTCGGCCACTGCAGCGGTGGTGGTGGCGGGCGTGCTGGTCATACCGGCAGTAGAACCGCCGCGGACCATTCATGTCCACGTGAAGATCCTGGACATACCATTCATCAAGAGTGAACATTTCCGTATGGACCTGCGCCGACTCGAGATGCTGCTGGAACTCTCCCGGCTGGGGTCGATGCGCGAGGTCAGCGAGGAGCTCGCGGTGACCACCTCGACCGTCTCCCAGCAGATCGCCGCGCTGAGCCGGGAGGTCGGTGCCGAGCTGATCGAACCCGACGGCCGCCGGGTTCGGATCACCCCCGCCGGACGGCGCCTGGCCGATCACGCGGTCGGCATCCTGGCCGCGGTCGAGGCGGCGCGCTCCGATCTGGACCCGGACGCCGAACCCAGCGGCACGGTGCGGGTGGCCGGGTTCGCCACCGCCGTCCGGCGATCCCTGCTGCCCGCGCTGACCGACCTCGCCCGCAGTCACCCGCGGATCGAGCTGCGGATCCACGAGCACGAACCGGCCGAGGCGTTCGCGCTGCTGGCCAGCGACGACCTCGATCTCGCACTGACCTACGACTTCGGCCTGGCTCCCGCGGTGATCGACCGCACGCTGCGTGCGGTGCCGCTGTGGACGGCGCCCTGGGGCCTGGCCGTGCCACCCGCCGTAGCCGACCCGGAACTGGCGAAACTCCCTGCGGCGCAAGTGGTTGCGCACTTCGCGGATCAGGACTGGATCGTCAACTCGCGCAACTCTGCGGACGAGCAGGTGCTCACCGCACTGGGCTCGCTCGCCGACGTCGAGGTGCGGGTCACACACCGGGCCGACAGCCTCGACCTGGTCGAGGACTTCGTTCTGGCCGGGCTCGGGGTGGGACTGTTCCCCGAGGACGATTCCGGCCGCAAGGCGGTCGCCGTCCTCCCGCTGCGCGACCCCGACATCGCGCTCTGCGCCTTCGCGGTGACCCGCCGCGGGCGCGAGCACTGGCCGCCGCTGCGCGCCGTGCTGCACCGACTCGGCGCCACCTGACCGCGCGGCGTGAGATCGTCGTCCGATGATGACCGCCATGCCCCGCCCGCCCTTCGGCCGCACCGCTTTTGGCGCCTCGTGAGCGCGGCCCTGGGACTGTGGATCAGCCGGCTCGGACCGGGTGCGCTCGAGTCGGTGCTGGAGGCTCCCGAGCCACCGCAATGGCTGGGACTGGATCTGCAGCACGGCGAGATCACCTGGGCACAGACGCCGGAACTGATCCGGCTGGCCGAACTGTTCGACGTGCCGGTGCTGATCCGGGTCGAGGACCATGCCGCAGCCGGTGTCGGCCGGGCCCTCGACCAGGGCGCCCGCGGCGTGATCGTGCCGGCCGTCGAGAGCGCACAGGAGGCGCAGCAGATCGTCGCGGCGAGCCGCTACGCCCCTCTCGGACGGCGCAGCGAGGGCGCCCGGCGACCCTCCCGGCTCAGCGCCCGACACGCCCTGGCCGGTCTGGACGCACCGTTGGTGCTCGCCATGATCGAGACCGGAGCCGGTCTGGAGAACTGCACCCAGATTCTTGAGACCGACTCTCTGAGTGGGGTTTTTGTCGGACCGGTCGATCTGGCCCGGTCGATCGGCGCAGACTCCTCGGACGCCGCCCCGGTGCGCGCCGCGGTCACCTCGGTGGCGCAGGCCGCGCACGCCCGCGGCTCGGTGGTGGGGCTCTTCGCCGTCCGGCCCTGGCCGTCCGGAGCCATGCCCGACCTCGACCTGATCGCCGCCGGCACCGACACCGATCTGCTGCGGCGCGGCCTGGCCGCGAGCCGGGCGGAGTGGGACGGTTCGGCCTAGAACGGCGCGGCACCGGTTCAGGCCAGGACGTCGGTGCGCAGTTCGAGCCAGGCCTCGACCAGGTCCAGCCGGCGCAGGGTGGAGGCCTGCCAGGCCCGTTCCTGCACCCGGAACGGTCCGGTGGCCAGCGAGAGCAGCACCCCGGCCGCACGCAGTTGCAGTTCCTGCGGGTCGACCGCACCGAACGCGGCGGCCCGCCAGTCGGCGCCGATCCGGGCCAGCCGCGGCGCCGCGGACGGATAGCTGAGTTCGAGCACCTGGCAGTGCGCCAGCAGACAGGCCAGGTCGTCGGCGCGCCGTCCGGGTCCGACGGTGTCGATGTCGAGCAGGCCGGTGATGTTCGCGTGCTCGAGCAGTACCTGCGACTCGTACAGGTCGCCGTGGCAGGGCTCGTCGGCCGGGATACCGGCCAGGCCCGCGGTGACCTCGGCGGCGAAGTGCTGCACCCGCTGCGCCTGGTCGGGCAGCGCCGCCGCGATCATGCCGGCGTAGTGCGCGGCGCCGTCCGACCATGACGAGCGGCGGCGCAGGGTCAGCACGTCGTCCGGCAGTTGCGCGACCAGCCTGACCAGTTCCC
>DAIOVT010000012.1:0-21651 GCA_036758885.1 Kineosporiaceae bacterium | reverse complement strand
CCAGCGCCCGCTGGGTGTTGCCGCGCACGATCGAGTCGTCCACCACGACCAGGCGCCGTCCGGCGATGACCTCGCGCAACGGGTTCAGCTTCAACCGGATACCGAGCTGGCGAATCGTCTGGCTGGGCTGGATGAACGTTCGCCCGACATAAGCGTTCTTCACCAGGCCCTGGCCGTACGGGATCTTCGACTCCTGCGCGTAGCCGACCGCCGCCGGCGTTCCGGACTCCGGCACCGGGATCACCAGATCGGCCTCGACCGGGTGCTCGCGGGCGAGGCGCCGTCCCATCTCGACCCGGCTGGCGTGCACCGCCTGACCGTTGATCGTGGTGTCCGGGCGGGCCAGGTAGACGTACTCGAAGACGCAACCCGACCGGTTCGGCGGCGCGAACCGGTGCGAGCGCAGGCCCTCGCCGTCGATGGCGACCATCTCGCCGGGTTCGACCTCACGCACGAATGCGGCGCCGACGATGTCGAGGGCCGCGGTCTCGCTGGCGACCACCCAGCCCCGGTCGAGCCGGCCGAGCACCAGCGGACGGATGCCGCCGGGGTCCCGCGCCGCGTAGAGCGTGTGCTCGTCCATGTAGACCAGGCTGAAAGCGCCCCGCAGGTTGCGCAGCACCTCGAGCGAGGAGCGCTCCAGGCTCTGCCCGGTGTCGACGCTGAGCAGCGCGGTGACCAGCGCCGTGTCGGTGGTGCTGCCCCGGTCCAGCTCGCCGCCGACCTCGCGCCGGGACGCCTCGAGCAGCTCACGGAGCTCGAAGGTGTTCACCAGGTTGCCGTTGTGGGCCAGCGCGACCGTGCCGTCGAGAATGGCGCCGAGGGTCGGCTGGGCGTTCTCCCAGGTGGAGCCGCCGGTGGTGGAGTAGCGGCAGTGGCCGATGGCGAGATATCCGTTGAGCGAGCTCAGCGACGTCTCGTCGAACACCTGGGCGACCAGCCCGATGTCCTTGTAGACCAGGATCTGCTGGCCACTGCTGACCGCGATCCCGGCTGCCTCCTGCCCCCGGTGCTGCAGGGCATAAAGGCCGTAGTAGGTCAGTTTTGCGACTTCTTCGCCCGGGGCCCAGACCCCGAAGACTCCGCACACGCATCCAGTTTCGCACGCGCCACGGGCGGCCGGTGACCGATCACCTGTGACCGATCACCCGCGGCTCCCCCGCTGTTCACCGGGTGATCGCCGCTGGTGGGCGGCCGCCGGACGGTGGGGCGAGCTCAGCGCCGGCGATCGGCGAGAACCGCGAGTGCCGCGCCGAGCAGACCGCCGATGAAGCCTCCGACGCTGGCCATGTAGGCGGTCACCGCCGCTGGCCCGGCGACCTCGGCGGCGACCTCGGGCCCACGCAGCGAGATCACCAACGCGACCAGGACGCCGACGACCACCCCGGTGATCACGAACCGAACATGGTTGGGCGCTCGGCGCAACCGCACCTCGCGTATCGGCGGAGGCGTCGATGCGTCCGGCTGGTCCGGGTCCGCCGCGTCCGCGGCGTCCGCGGCGTCCGGGGTTGCCTCGTCCGGGGTCACCTCGGACGGCGCCCGCTCGGGCTCCCCCACCTCGGACTCCTCCGGCGAGGCCTCGGGCACTGCGGACTCATTCATGACTCGACCATAAACCGGGCAGCAGTGGCAGGTAGTCGGCGAGGTCGGCCCGGCCGCCGCTGGCCAGCACGTCGCCGTCGGCGAGGGCCTCGGCCCAGGTGCGCGACCCGGTGACCAGCGCCAGCCAGACCGCGGGCAGACACTCCACGACGTTCGGCGGAGTGCCCCGGGTGTGCCGCGGACCGGTCAGGCAATGAGCCACCCCGAACGGTGGCACCCGCAGCTCGCAGGTGCGTCCGGGATGGCGCTCGGCGAACTCCTCGAGACTGAACCGGACGGCGTCGCGCACGGTGGCCCTGGGGATCTCCGCCCCGCTCTCGGTCGCCCGCACCCAGTCGATCAGGGTGCGGCGGCCCTCGACGGGATCGATGCGGCGGCGTGCTGGCACCGCCCCAGCCTGCCAGCTCCCGCCCACCCCTCCCCGTGATCATGCAGAACTGCACGCCCGAGCGTGATCATGCAGAACTGCACACCCCGGCGTGATCAGGCCGGGTTTGTGGATGCCGCCCAACGAGCACTTGAGCTGCCTACTCGTAGGCGTATATTCGTTGACGAATATACGGCCACGAGTATTGACGGCGGTCAGCAATCAGGAGGCTCCGGTGTCGAAGCGTCGCAAGGTCACCAATCTGTTGGCGCTCGCGGTGCTGTCGACCGTCGTCCAACGGCCGATGCATCGCTACGAGATGGCGTCGATCATGCGGGCCCGCGGCAAGGAGGAGGACATGGCGATCAAGTGGGGGTCGCTCTACACGGTGGTCGACAACCTCACCCGTCACGGCTTTCTCGAAGTCGTCGGCAGCACCCGGCAAGGCGCCCGCCCGGAACGCACCGTGTACCGGATCACCGACGCCGGACGTGACGAACTGCGCGACTGGACTCGCGAACTCCTCGCCACGCCGACCACCGAGCGCACCCACTTCACCGCCGGCCTGTCGGTACTGATGGCACTGGGGCCCGAAGAGGTGATCGAACTGCTGCACATGCGGCACGAGAGCCTGACCCGGACCCTGGCTCGCCAGCGCGCCGAACTCGATCAGATCGTCGACGTGCCTCGACTTTTCCTGATCGAGAACGAGTACGCCCAGGCCATGCTGGCGGCCGAAATCGACTGGGTGGCAACGATTGTCGCGGAGCTGGAATCGGGCAGCTTCCCCGATCTGGCCGGCTGGGAGGCCTGGCACCGCACCGGCGTCATCCCGGCGGAGTACGCCGAACTGGCCGAGAGAAGGGCCGATCAACCATGACCGCAGTACAACGCGTAGCTGTCATCGGCGGCGGCATCGCCGGGCCCGTGGTGGCCACCGCACTGCAACGGGCAGGGATCAGCGCGACCGTCTACGAGGCCTACCCGGAATCGTCCGGCGGCATCGGCAGCTCACTCGCCCTGGCGCCGAACGGCTTGGCCGCCCTGGGCATCATCGGTGCCGACCAGGAGGTCGTCCGGCGCGCGCTGCCGATCACCTCGAGCCGGCTCTCGGTCGGCGGCCACCTCGTGGGCGAGACACCGCGCCTGACCGACCTGCCACCGCAACAGATGATCGGTCGGGCCGACCTGCATCAGATCCTGCACGCGGCGGCCACGTCGTCCGGGGTTCGATTCGAACACGGACGGCGCATGGTCGCCGTGCACGAGCAAACCCACGGTGTACGAGTCGATTTCAGCGATGGAGGCAGCGCCGAGGCCGACATCGCGATCGGTGCGGACGGCGTCCGCTCGGGGCTGCGAACGATCATCGATCCGAACGCCCCGGGAGCCGGCTACACCGGATTGCTCAGCCTGGCGGCGACGATCGACGCTGCCGACCTGCCTGCTGAACTGGTCCCACCGCCCGGCACGATGACCTTCGCCTTCGGACGTCGCGCGTACTACCTCTACTGGACCAACGCCGACGGAAGCATCACCTGGGGCGCCAATCTGCCCTCGCCGCACTATCTTTCGTTCAGCGACGCGCGAACCGCCCCGCCGCTGGAATGGCTGGGGCGACTTCGGACGACGTACGCCGGCGATGTGCCGGGCGAACTGCTCGCCGGCCGGACGACGGAGGAGAACCTCGAGGTTCAGGGAGCGATCCACATCATGCCGCCAGTGCCGCACTGGCACCGGGGCCGTATGGTGCTGACCGGCGATGCGGTGCACTGTCCGTCGAACAGCACCGGGCAGGGTGCGTCCCTGGCGATCGAGAGCGCCATCGAACTGGCCAGATGCCTACGCGATCTGGGCGACCCGCAGTCGGCCTTCGCCGCCTACACCACCTTGCGCCGCGACCGGGTCGAACGGATCACCCGCCGCGGCGCCCGGCTGAACGGCTCGAAGGCTCCGAACACGTTGGCGCAGAAAATGATGCGGGTGATGATGCCGATCATGAACAAGTGCATGAACGCGGAGAAGGAGTTCGGGCCGGAGCAGCGTTTCACCATCGACTGGGATGCAGCCGTCACTTCTGCATGATCACGGCGGGGGGCCGTGCAGTTCTGCATGATCACGGCGGGGGCCCGTGCAGTTCTGCATGATCACGGCCGGGGTGGGTGGTTGCACGCACACAGCAGAGCGTGCAGTTCTGCATGATCACGCTGGGGTGGTGATCATGCAGAACTGCACGCAGGTTCAGCAGGTTGAGCAGGTCCGGAGCCCGGCAGGCACCGAGCGGGTCAGGGGATGCGGACCCAGGGGGCCGACGGGAACGGCTCGGTGATCTTGGCCTGCTCCTCGCGGAGCTGGTCGACCAGCCGGCCGGCGGGCAGGGTCACGTCGGCGTAGGTGAGCACCTCGTCCTTGGCGACGTCGCGGAGCAGCACGCAGCCCTCGGCAACACCCATCGGCAGCAGGTTCTCCGACGCGGTGACGTCGGCGCGCTCGGCCACCGCGTAGGTGTCGTAGCCGCCGAGGCCGTCGATGCTCTGCCCGGCCTTCAGATCACGCTTGGCCACAGTGATCACCTCGACCGTGGGCGGACCGGCCGGCTGCAGGGCGGCGTCGTGGAACAGCACCGCCCGGGCCACGGTCAGCGGAACCTCGAAGTGGCACAGGTGGTAGGGGGTGTAGAAGCTGTACAGCGGGCCCTCGCCGAGCTTGTACAGGTTCAGGTAGTGCCGCTGCTTCGGGTCGTCGTGGGTGGCCAGGATGTAGACCCCCGGGCCGGGCTTGGCGCCGACCACGTAGTCGACGACGCCGCCGAGCTCGCGAAGCTTCTCGACGTCGAACTCACCGGTCAGCTCGTCCACGTGGCCCTTGTGGTCGGCCCCGCGCATGCCGCGCTTCTCGACGGTCATGCCGGTGGCATTGGCCACGATCGCCTGCTCGAAGGAGATCTTGGTGCCGTCGGCGAAACTGGTCACCATGTGCGGGTCCTGGCCCCACTGCTTGGCGAAACCCTCCTGGGTGGTCGGGTTGCGGTACGGATCCTGCAGACCCTTGATGTTGCCCGCCACCAACGGGGTCAGACCGATCGACTTCACGAACCGGTACAGGTTCAGCTGCACACCGGGCTGGTCGCCGTCGCAACCGCTGACGACGACACCGGCGGCCTCGGCGCGCTGGCGCAGCACCGACCCCACGGTTCCGTCGACCTCGGCGTTGAGCAGCACCACGTGCTTGCCGCCCTCGATCGCCGACAGCACCACGTGCGCGCCGTACTCGACCGCTCCGGTCGCCTCGACCACCGCGTCGATGCCCTCGGCCCGGGTGACCGCCTCGTAGTTACTGGTGATCACCGGGGTGCCGGCGGCCACCGCGGCGCTGACTCCGGCGGCGTCCTCGGCGGTGACGAAGTTCTCCACGCCGGCCTCGCGGTAGGCGCGCTCGGCGTTGGCCTGGGTACGGTTGACGATCGCCGCCAGCTCCATGCCGGGCACCGAGTTGACCACCTGGTTCACGAAGCCGCGGCCCATGAAGCCCGCGCCGACCAGGGCTACCTTGATCGGGTTCCCCTCGGCCTGGCGCTGCTGCAGCGCCCTGTCGACGATGATCATGCGTTCACCGACTCGACCACCGGGGTACCCGGGGTGAGGGAGGCGTCGTCCACCCAGGACGCCTCGGGCGAGCCGATCAGCGGCCAGTTGCGGTCCTTCTCGCTCATCGTGGTGATCGGCACCGGCCAGCTCAGCCCCAGCTTCGGGTCGTCGTGACGCAGACCGCGCTCGACTCCGGGCTGGTAGGCACCGCTGACCAGGTAGGTCACCTCGGTGTCGTCGGCGAGGGTCAGGTAACCGTGCGCGAAGAACGGCGGCACGTAGAGCGCCTTGCGGTTGTCGGCGGTCAGTTCGACCGCGACGTGCTGGAACCGGGTCGGCGAGCCGTGCCGCAGGTCGACGATGACGTCGAGGATCGCGCCGCGGGTGCAACGGATCGTCTTCGCCTCCGGCGCCGGCTGCACCTGCAGGTGCATGCCGCGCAGGGTGCCGGCCTTGTGGTTGAACGACATGTTGCCCTGCTCGACGGTCGGCTCGAGACCGGCTGCGACGAACTCCTCACGGCAGAACATCCGGGCGAAGAAGCCGCGGTCGTCCTCGAGGAGGTTCAGGTCGATGATCGCGACGCCGGGGACGTCGGTCGTCGTGAACTTCACTTGCCCGCCTCCGCCGTCTCGGTGCCGGCCGCCGTGCCGGTCTCGCCGACCGCGCTCGGCGTCGTCCAGAACAGGTCGGCGTCCAGCTGCTTGGTGCGGATCAGGTGCTCGAGCTGCTTGAGCCGGGTGTGGCCACGGCCGGTGAAGGTCTCGGGGTCGAGGTCGATCGCGGTGAACACGTCGAAGAGCTGGCGGGCGCCGCGCTCGACGTCCCACTGCGATGCGTAACCCGGCAGCTGCGAGGCGATCTTGTCGAAGTTCACCTTGTAGCTGCGGTTGTCGCCGCCGGCCTCGCCGAAGGTCACCTCGCAGCCGGGGAAGACCCGGCCAACGGTCTCGGCGATCTCGCGGACCGTCCAGTTGTGCTCGGTGGCACCGACGTTGAACACCTGGTTGTGCACAGCCTCGCGGGGCGCCTCGACGGCACAGATGATCGACTGGGCGATGTCCAGGCCGTGCACCAGCGGACGCCACGGGGTGCCGTCCGAGGTCATCGCGATCTTCTTGGTGGTCCAGGCCAGACCCGACAGGTTGTTCAGCACGATGTCGAAACGCATCCGCGGCGAGGCACCGTAGGCGGTGGCGTTGCGCATGAAGGTCGGGCTGAAGTTGTCGTCCGCCATCGGCGCCAGGTCACGCTCGACCATCGTCTTGCACTCGGCGTAGGCGGTCTGCGGGTTGATCGGCGAGGTCTCGTCGACCACGCCGTCGGCGACGCCGTAGACGCTGCAGGAGGACATGTAGACGAAGCGCTCGACGCCGGACTTCTTGGCCAGCTGGGCCAGGTGCACCGACCCGGCGTGGTTGACCTTGTAGGTCACGTCCGGAGCGAGCTGACCCAGCGGGTCGTTGCTCAGCTCGGCCATGTGCACGATCGCGTCGACACCCTCGAGGTCGCCCTCGGTGACCTGCCGGATGTCCTTGGCCAGCGTGTAGGACGTCCCGTCCAGGCCGTTGAACAGCCAGCCGTTCTTGTAATAGCCGGTGTCGACGCCGACCACCTGGTGGCCGCGACGCAGCAGTTCCGGGGCGAGCAGGCAACCGAGGTAGCCCTCGGTCCCGGTGACCAGGATCTTCATGTGCTGTGACTTCTCCAATGCGAAACGGTGGGCACGAGAGGTGCCGTGCCCGGGACGGGGCGTAGAGGGGACGGCTGCGGCGGTGCGCAGGCCGTGGGACGGCGCGCCGGGGTCGGGGCTATTCGCTCCAGACCTTCCAGGGGGCCTTGCCCGAGGTCCACAGACCATCGAGCACGTTGCGGTCCTGCAGGGTGTCCATCGGGTGCCAGAAACCGTTGTGCCGGAAGGCACTCAGCTGGCCGGCGTGCGCCAGGTTGCGCATCGGCTCCTGCTCCCAGACGGTGGTGTCGTCGGTGATCTCGTCGATCACCGAGGGCTCCAGCACGAAGTAGCCGCCGTTGACCCAGGCGCCGTCGCCTGCGGGCTTCTCCATGAAGCTGGTGATCTCGTTGTGCCCCTCGGCCAGCGACAGCGCACCGAAGCGTCCGCTGGGCTGGACTGCGGTGAGCGTCGCCTTGCGGCCCTCGGCCTTGTGGAAGGCGATGGCCGCGCTGACGTCGACGTCGCTGACGCCGTCGCCGTAGGTGAGGCAGAAGGTGTCGTCGAGGTGCTCGCGGACCCGCTTGAGCCGACCACCGGTCATCGTCTTCTCACCGGTGTCGACCAGGGTGACCCGCCAGTTCTCGGCGCGGCCGCCGTGCACCTCCATCGAGTTCTTGCCGAGGTCGAAGGTGACGTCGCTGCGGCGCAGGAAGTAGGAGGCGAAGTACTCCTTGATCACGTAGCCCTTGTAGCCGCAGCAGATCACGAAGTCCTCGATGCCGTGGGAGGCATAGATCTTCATGATGTGCCACAGGATGGGCTGACCACCGACCTCGACCATCGGCTTGGGCCGGACCGCGGTCTCCTCGGCCAGTCGCGTCCCCAGACCTCCGGCCAGGATGACCGCCTTCACCTCGTGCTCCTCTCTCAGCGATGTGCATGGAACCGGCGCGCTTCACGCCGGGCGGCGTCCGCACGGAACGCCCGACCACTGCGGTGTCGGCACCGAACGGGCCGCACTTGAGCCGAATCAGCCCACTTCGGGCCGAACCGGCCGGCCATGATCAGCCCCCGTCACCACGGACGACGGAACCGACCGTGCGCAGCATGATCTTGACGTCCAGCCATAGGGACCAGTTCTCGATGTAGTAATTGTCGAACCGGGCACGGTCGGCGATCGAGGTGTCACCCCGAAGACCGTGCACCTGCGCCCAGCCGGTGAGCCCGGACGGCACCCGGTGACGAGCGACGTACCGAGGGTAGGCCTCACAGAACTGATCAACGAAATGCGGTCGTTCCGGGCGGGGCCCGACCAGGCTCATCTCACCCTTGAGGATATTGATCAGCTGCGGCAGTTCGTCGATCGAGGACTTGCGCAGGAACTTGCCGACCGGGCCGAGCCGGTCGTCCAGCGCGATGTTCCAGTTCGTCTGCGACTCGGTCTCGTCGACCGGCTTCAGCGAGCGGAACTTCATCACCTGGAAACGCCGGCCGTCCACGCCGACCCGCTCCTGGCGGAAGATGATGCCGGGACCGCCTTCGAGCCGCACCGCGATCGCGGCGATCAGCAGGATCGGCGACAGGATCACCAGCGCCAGCGCCGAGACCGCGATGTCGAAGACCCGCTTCACCCGCCAGCCCCGGCTGCGCCGGGCCGCCCGGCGCAGACGCACCAGCGGCATGCCCCAGACGGCGTCCATCTCGTGGCCCACCTGGTGCAGCTCGAACAGCCGCGGAACCATGAAGATCTCGGTGTCCAGCCGGTCACAGGTACGGATCACGTCGACCAGCGCCGACTCGCGCATCGAGCCGAAGGCCACGACCACGTTGTTCACGTCGTGGTCGATCAGCACGTGGAAGAGTCCGTCGGTGCCGCCCAGGATCGGCAGCGGCAGCTCCTTCGGTCCGAGCCACGGGTCGGAGTCGAGGAAGCCGATCGGGTGCAGGCCGTACTCGGGGTGGTCGAGCAGGATCTCGGAGACCTGAGCGCCGACCCGGCCGGCGCCGAGCACAAGGGTCCGGTGCATCACCCGGCGTTTGCGGCGCAGTTGCCGGACCACCTCGTAGGAGATGGCGCGGAAGATCACCAGCAGCACCAGCGTCACGCCGGCCGCGGCGACCACGTTCCACTTGACCAGATCGAGGTCCCAGCGCAGCTGGGTGAACGCCGACTGCACCAGTGCGGTGATCGCCACCGCGGCGAGCCAGCGGCCGAGCAGCGTCGGCAGGTCGTCGAGCAGCGACATCGACAACCGCGAGCGGTAGAGCTGGGCCCAGCTGAACAGCATGATCAGCAACGCGCCGAACAGCACGTTCACCCGGCCGACCTGGGCGTCAGCGGCACGCAGCGCCGCGGCACCGAGCAGCACGGCGAGCACGTCGCCGGCCAGCAGCAGCGGCTGGACGCCGAAGCGTCCCAGCCAGTCGGCACGGCGCGAGCTGCGCAGGCTCTTCTGCGGCACCGGTGCCGGCGCCGAACCGGGCTCGGGGACCGGTCGCACCTGCTCGGGCAGGCTGAGCGACAACTGCGCCGAGGGCGTCGTGAGTGAATCGGGTCGGGTGTTCACCCGGCCCACCGCACCTTCGAAGGCCAGGGCCGCGGCCGCGGATCCGGGGCCGAGACGCGGTGTCACCCGATGCTGATCGTCAGTCAGATCGATGACCATCGGGTCCGTGACCGGACCCTCGGTCTGTGAGGTCGTCGTCCCTGACCCGACATTGCTGTCGGCAGTGCCCACGCTTGCTCTCCCTACTTCGTCACTACCGGCCGCCCGCACTCATGCCCAGCCGGGCATTCGACCGAGCGCTACTCGATCCATGAGCTCTGCAGCGGCCAGATCCCCCAAGCCACCGGGACTCGCGCTGTGTCACGCGGGTCACCTGTTCGGTCTACCGGCGATTCGTCCTTTCACCTGACGAGGACACTTCCTCGTGACGAGATTCGCCGCTTCAAGACTCTTCGAGAGTAGCCCTCGGCAAGGCCGGTGTCCGGGACATAGGGCAACACCACACGGATGACGCAGTGTGCTCGACCATTAACCCGTTGGTCGCGCCCTTCGCCCCATCGGTCCAGTTCCTCCCCCTACGGGCCTTCGCCGGGCCCGCCTCACAGCTACGCAACGTCGTTGGCGTGCCGCCGATCGGGTGAGCCCCGCGGACGGCGCCGAAGGCCCCGTGACAGGCCCGCCTGCGACCGTCAGCAACGGTCCCTGTGGGCCTCGATCCGGTTCGGCGTCCGCCCGTTCTCGGCGCGCCGCTCACTGCGCCGCGGGCTCTCCTCGCCCTCGCGCAACAGCCTCGCCGGCATCAGCCGGACCGGCGCGGTGATCGGCTCCACCGCCGGGCCGGTGACCCGGCCGGAGGGCGGGCGGGCGGGCGGCTCCACGGCCGGGACGATCGACGCCGCCGGGACGGCACCCGTGTCGACAGCTCTCGGAACGACTGCTACTTCGCCGTAGCCGCGACTGTCCCGCAGCTCAGCGAGCCTGCGGTGGTAACCGCGATGCCAGCCGTACTGCCAGATCACCCTCTCGACGCTGGGACGCTGACCCAGCCACGCGGTGAGCAGCGCCCTGATCCCCCGCCCGTCCGAGGAGGCGACGACCGAGGCCGTCACCTGGTGGTCGTGGGTGGTCCGGCTGCCGTAGCGGTCCTCGAGGAAGGCGTAGGCGGCGCCGTAGGCGAAGCCCTGGCGGTACATGTGGGCCCGGGCCGACCGCAGCCGCACGTGCACCACGGCCTCCGGCGCGTAGTGCAGGCACACGTGCTGCTGGAGTTGCACCCGCCAGCTCAGGTCGGTGTCCTCGAGGCAGCGGATCTGGGGGTCGAAGCCGCCGGTGTCCAGGAACAGGTCACGCCGGACACCCATGTTTCCGGCGCCGGCGTGGGGCAGGTCGATGATGCCCGGAGAGGACTGCAGGCCCTCCTGCTGGTCGAGCGACCTCGACCGCAGTGCCCGCGGGCTGTTCAGCCGGGTGCCGTCGAAGCGACCGCCGACGAAGTCGTTCTGTTGCAGGGCGGCCACCATCTGGGCCAGCCAGTCGGCGGCGACGACGTCGTCCGCGTCACAGAAGGCCAGCCAACGACCCCGGGCGTGTCGGGCACCGACGTTGCGAGCCGCCCCCGCACCGGCCCGTTCGGACGCATCGACCATCACCGCCGGCAGCCGGTCGCCGTAGCGGCGCACGGTCTGGGCCACCAACTCCGCGGTGCCGTCGGTGGACCCGTTGTCACAGATCAGCAGTTCCCAGCGAACCGGGCAATCCTGCTCGGCAAGGGCGGTGAGCTGCTCGCCGAGGGTGTCGGCCGCGTTCAGGCAAGCGATCACCACGCTCAACTCGACGTCCATGCTCCCCTCCCCGCAAGCAACGTGCGTCCCCCCCGATGGTGTAGATGTGTTGCGTGCCTGCCCACAAAGTGCGCCTGGTGCGCGAAAGCGACCTCGGCCCTCATGCTGCCCCCGAACCTCGTAATCTTCCTGCTCCCTCACGACTGTTGAGCGCGGCGAGCCCCATTCTGGTACCTCTCAGCTCGCTCATGCGGGCAGATACCCAGGATCGGGTGATTGCACTTACTTATGACGACGGGCCGCATCCCGGCCACACCCCCGCCATTCTGCGCGAACTTGCCGACCGCGACGTCCGGGCCACCTTCTTCGTGCTCACCGAGCGGGCCGAGGCCGAGCCGCAGCTGGTGCGCTCGATGCTGGCGGCCGGGCACGAGATCGCTCTGCACGGGATCGACCATGCTCGGCTGACCGAGGTCTTCTGGCCGCGGGCGGTGGCCCGCATCTGGCGCGCCAAGCGGCGTCTGGAGAAGGTCACCGGCCAGCGGGTGAGTATGTACCGGCCCACCTACGGCGCCCAGGGCCTGGCCCAGTTCGTCACCGCGCGACTGCTCGGCATGGAGGTCGTCTACTGGACGGCGTGGGCCCAGGACTGGCTGGACGACGACGCCCGCACGGTCGCCGATCGGGCGGTTCTGGCCCGGCACCCGGGGGCGATCCTGCTGCTGCACGACACGACCGAGGACGGCGAGGCGATGCGCGAGGGACCGCTGCCGAGCTTCGATCGGGCCGAGGTCACCGCACGGGTGGTCGACGAACTGCGCGTCGACGGCTACGAGCTGGTGCCGGCCGGAGAACTGATCGGCCGCTACCCGCTGGTGCGCTCGGTCACCACGCAGCGCCCGTGGGTCGGCCTCAAGCGGCGGGTCGGGACGATTCTTGATCGCGCAACACCCCCCGCAAGGTGAGGAACCACAACGGCGTCAGCAGGATGTAGTCCAGGGCCATGCCCCAAGCCGCGCCGGGAGCGCCGGCGACGACGGCGCCGCCGAGCATCAGGGTGAAGACCAGCGGCGCCTCGACCGCCATGATCCGGAAGGTGCGCCGGGCCAGACCCATCGAGTAGATGACGACGGCGCAACCCTGGCACAGGGCACCGACAGTGGCCGCGATGGCCATCGGCAGCAACACCCGGTCGGCGGCGTCCCAGTTGGACCGGAACAGCGCCTGGCCGACCCCGGCGGGCAGCAGCAGCAGGACCGCCGAGTAGCACAGCGCGATCCCGCCCATCACCCCGCCGATGCCCAGGGCGATCCGCCAGCGCTGCAGTGAGCGCAGCCAGTCGCGCTTGGAGAGCTCCGGCAGGGCGAACGTCTGCAACGCGGTGGCCAGCATGTTCAGCGGGCCGAGCAGCACCTGCGCCGCACGGAAGCCGCCGATCACGGCCAGGCCCTCGGCACCACCGGTCAGCGCGCCGACGGCGAGGATGCCGCCCTGGAACGCGCCGGCACCGAGCAGGTACTCGGCGAGCAGGTAGCCGTTCAGGTCGCGATGCTCACGCATCCAGGCCCAGGCGCTGAACAACGCGGGCCCGGTGCCCAGCTGGATCATCGCGACGAGTACGCAGATGCCCGCCGAACCACCCCAGATCAGGATCAGGGTCGGCGCCGACGCCACGCCCGCGAAGGCGGCGAGCGCGATACCGGCGAGCTGGGTCACGGCCCACAGACCCTCGTTGATCGCCGCGTCCTTGGCCCGCCCGATCGCGAAGAAGACCTGCCGGGCGGCGTCCTGCATGAGCAGGAAGGGCAGCATCACACCGACCGCGATCAGGCTGTGCCCGAGGGCGCCGCCGAGCACGAACCCGATCAGGCCGCAGCCGACCAGGCCGGCCAGGCCGACGGCGGCCGCCGTCCCGACCGCGCGGGAGATGCCGCGGTGCAGCTGCCGCCCGGTCGCCTTGCTGTAGCGGATGCTCATCGGCTGGCCGACGAATGCCCGCTCGACGCCGATGAAGACCGCGAAGACCAGGAAGGCCACCGAGAAGGCACCGAAGTCGGTGCGGCTGACGGTGCGGGCGACCGCGACCGCGAGCAACGAGTTGGTCAGCGCCGAGACGACCTGGGCGATGACGTTCCAGCCGGCGCGGCGGGCCAGCCCGGCGATCCGGCCGGGTCCAGCGGGCCCGCCGGGCTCACGATCGGTCGTCGCCTCGGCGAACGGGCGGATCACCGGATCCGGTCCCGGACCCTGCCCGGCGACCGGCGGTCCGGGAACTCCCGGACGAGTGGTCGGTGCCGACGCACGCGTCGAGCGCGTCCGGCGGCTGTCGCTGTTGAGGGCCATGCCTGGTCCGTGGTCCCCGTTCTGTGGGCTCGTGGTGTCGTTCGCGATGATGTTGGCGATGATGCTGGCCGAGGTACCACCCCGACCGGAACCCGACCGGTCCCACCGGTCCATGGTCTCGCAGAGAACACGATCTCACCAAACGTGAGGGTTTCTCGACCGAAACACCCCCGGACACCCGTGAGGCGCACCGGATGTGATCCGATGCGCCTCAGGGCCGGAACTGGTCGGGCCGATCGAGCCGGTCGTCGTGGGACGACCAGCTCAGAAGTACTCGCTCAGAAGTACTTGCGGTATGCCACCGACGCCTTGGGCATCTGCACCGGCGAGAAGATCGAGTTCTTGATGTACGGGTCGGGCTCGTTGAAGTAGGCCTCGAAGACCAGCACGTCACGGTTCGCCTTGAAGAACTCGAACATCTTCTGCACGAAGTAGGCGTTGTCACCGCCACCGATGCCCGAGCTGCCGCTGGTGCCCCATTCCGGGACGGCGAAGCCCTTCTTGTGCGCCCGGGCGAACGCGGCCGCATCGGCCAGCCCCGGACCCTTCGTGGGCTTCATCGCCTTGGAGAACTGCAGCGAGTTGCGCGCCACCAGCTCCCAGTGGTCGTAGTGGTCCATCGAGATGCCGTCCACGTACCTGTCACCCGGGTAGAGCAGGTTCAGGGCGTCCATCCGGTTCTTCTGACCGGGCAGTCCGAAGCCCGAGGAGGTGTCGAACCAGAAGGTCAGCGCCGGGGTCTCCTTGTTCATGATGGTGACCACGCGCTGGAAGGCGGCACGGAACTTCGGCGCGGAGGCGGCGGTGGCACCCCACGGGAACCAGTCGCCGTTGGCCTCCAGGCCGACCCGGATGGCGCTGTCGCCGAAGCCGCCCTGGCGCAGTTCGCGCGCGATCTTGCGGAAGGTGGCGTCGTACTTGCCCGACAGCACGTCGTTCCACTGACCGGCCCGGTTGCGGGGAAGCAACGGCAACCCGTAGGCGAGATTGCCCTTGTAACCCTTCATCAGCTGGGTGACCCAGCCGCTGTCGGCCATCTCGGCCCAGGATCCGTAGGCCGGATAGACGGTGACGAAGTCGAACGGACGCCCGGCCCACTTCTCCGCGGCGGTGGTCCGGCTGGTGCTCATGCCCGACCCGGTCCAGATGCCCGAGTGCCAGGCCATCTTGGAGCGCGGGGTGCCGTACATCGCCTTCGCCTTGCCGCCGACCGCGGTGGCGGCCGGAGCGGCGACCTTCGTCGCCGCGCTGGCAGAGGTGATTCCCGGGTTTCCGCCCAAGGTCTCTGCGCGGACCATCTCCGGGGCGACCAGCGCCCCGGCGAGAAGAGTTGCGGACGCCGCACCCACGGCCGCCCAGCGCTGCGCCAGCAGCTTGCCGGGAACGGACTTCCGCCTCGATGACACGAATTCCACGTTGGGTCCCTCCGATGACACACGTCGACGGCCAGCCGACCTGGTGTGGTTCGGAGCGGGGTGAGGCGTGTCTGTAGGAAAGGGGTTCCCGTTCACCGGGACGCCCGGCGCGGGGCACACAGGGTGAATTGCCGGTGCGCCGCCGGACGTGGCGGAAGTGACGCGAGTGGGTCCCCGACCGACCGGGCGCGCCGGCGCGCGTGGGGCCGGGACGACGCTCAGAGATCGATCAGTTGGGTCAGTTGATGGCCGAGCGGGCCAGGTCGTCGCCGGGCTCGTCGTCCGCGTCGGGGGCGCCGTCCGGGGGGACGTCCGCCGCCGGGCGGGCCGACTGAGCAGGGACGACAGCGGGGATCTTGGCGCTGGCCGAGGCCGGCTGCAGCCGCAGCAGGGCGCCCTCGAGGAAGCCGAGCCCCCAGCCGAGGTGCATGGCGGCGAACGAGCCGACCAGCAGCAGCGGGTTGGCGCGCCGTCCTTCGGCGGTTGCGGCGCCTGAGGTGGCGGCGACGGCGGTTCGCCCGGCCGCCCTCGGCATGTGGGTGTCCGCCGAACCGGTGACCGTCTCACCCACGGTGAGGTCGTGCCGTGGCGGCGCCTGCACGGGTTCGGCCGATCGCGTCGTCACGACGGTCGCCGCCGTCAGCGCCGCCGCGTACGGGGCGAGCAGGGCGAGTCCGATCCGGGGGTGCCCGACGGCGATCATCCCGGCGCCCAGCCCGACGTTCACCACCAGCGCGGGCGGGGCGAGGTGGCGCACCTTGACCGCGGTGCGTCCGTTCTTCAGCACCATGGCCGCCTTGCCGCGGCCGTAGCGCCGGTACTGCCGGGCCAGGGCCGGCACCGACTCGCGGACGTGCCAGAAGATGCTCATCTGCGGGTCGAACCAGATGTGGTGACCGCGCTGCAGGATCCGGTGGTCGAGGTCGACGTCCTCGTTGACCAGCAGCTGCTCGTCCCAGCCGCCGACCTCACGCAGCACCGAGACCCGGAACACCCCGAACGAGGCATGGTCGGTCTGCTGGGCGACGTCGGCGTAATGATTGATCGAGTCGCCGACGCCGAACTTGCTGGAGAGCGCCGTGGCGACGGCGACCCCGCCGGACGTCGCGGCGACGCCGATCCGCCGGCCGCCGACGGCCGCGATCGTGGGGTCTTCGTCCAGCCGGGTCAGCGCCAGTTGCAGGTAGGTGTCGTTCACCGAGGCGTGCCCGTCCACCCGGGCCAGGAACTCGCCGCGGGCGTTGGCCAGGGCGATGTTCAGGGCCGCCGGAATGGTGCGCAGCGGGTTGCCGAGCAGGATCACCCGGGAGTCACGGGCACCGATCCGGCGCACCTTCTCGGCGGTGTCGTCGGTCGAGTTGCCGTCCACGACAAGCAGTTCCAGTTCCTGGACGCTCTGCCGCAGCACCGAGGCGATCGCGCCCTCGACGCTCTTGCCCTCGTTGAGCACCGGCATCACGACGGTGACCCGGGGGGAACCCGCCCCGGCGGCGGTTGGCTCACTCACCTAGCGGCTCCCCTGGGACGTCGACGTCGGCTCCGCTGCGGACGGGGACGGCGACTGCCGTCTTCTGCCGATCCGCCACCCCCCGGCCTTCTGCATCGGCCGCCATCGGCCGGCTCTGTCGAGCCAACCGCGGGCCGCGGCGAAGGTCTCGGTATCGCTCTCCAGCACCGGGTCGACCCGGGGCGACCACCAGGTGGTGGTGATGAACAGCGGCAGCACGGCAAGAATCGTGGTAGTGCCGGGCTGCAGCATCCACAGCGAGACCAGCAGCGTCACCGACAACGACCGGCTGGGCCCGCCCACGTAGCAGAACAGCAGGAAGACGGCGATGATCGCGCCGACGATCACTCCGTACTCGACGAAGATCTTGACCGGGGACGGCGTCAGCAGGCCCAGGATGCCGGACTCACCGACGATCGTCTGCGACGAACTCGGCCCCATCCCGAAGATCACGTTCATCGGGTCGGCGGTCCAGTAGGGCCATACGTAGGTGTAGGGCAGGATCCCGCGCAGGCTGGTCGAGGACTGCTGGTCACCGGCCTCGGTGAGCCGGGCCAGGATCGACTGACCGAACGGGGTCACCACCAGGGCGATCACCCCGCCGACGGCGAGCGGCAAGTAGCGCACCAGGTTGTTGCGCACCGGGTAGCCGAGCATCACCGCGAAGGCGACGGCCGCGATCGCCAGCCCGGAACCCGCGGTCGCCGCGACCAGCCCGCCGATGATCACCACCAGCACCCAGAGCCGGGTGCCGGAGAGGAAACCGCCGATCAGGCCGATGCCGAGCTGCATCGAGACGAACGAGGGCTCCAGACCGATCCAGGCGTTGGCCCGGTAGAGGGCCGACTCGTAGACGACCGGGTAGCTGATCACGAAGTCCTGCAGCAGCAGGGTGCGCGGGAAGATGTCGGCCATGTAGTCGTGGTACGGCAGCACCCCGGTGAGCTGGGTGGCGCTGAAGATCAGGCAGCCCACCGCCAGCGCGGCGGCGACGTAGGAGATCTGCCGCAGCGCCATGAGGAAGGTCGCCCGGCGGCGGTCCTTGAGCCGGACGACGGCGGGCAGCCAGACCGCGAAGAACAGACCCCACGAGGTGATGCTCATGTGGGCGTCGCTGACCAGCCGCAGCTGCACCGGCACCAGAACCGCGGCGGCGCCGGTGGCCGCGAGCCAGAGCTTGAGCCGGGTGCGATCGAGCTCGACCACGCCCCGGCCGAGACCCCAGAGCACCCAGACGACGGCGATCGGCACCAGCAGCGCCAGGTCGGGCTGGCCGGGTGTGGCGAAGCGCTGGGTCAGCACCATCACCACGAACATGCCGGAGACCCAACGGGCACAGGCCTGTTGCAGAGCCGCCGCCGCGACCGGCGACGTCTCCGGGCTCGGTGCCGCCCCCCGCCAGGGACGCATCAGCGTCACCTTGGGCAGCCGGGCGGGCAGCGTCGTCACGGTCGGGGCCGACTCGGCGGACGGCGCTCCGCCGCCCGGCCGCGGCGGGCTGACCGGACTGGCCGGGGTCACGTCAGGGTGCCAGGACCACGATCGGGTCGGCCTTCTCGACCGCCCCGACGGTGTCCCACACCTGCTGCAGGGTCGAGCGACCCTCCTTGGCAACCACCACTGCCATCAGGTCGGACTGACCCGAGATGAGCCCCACGGCCTCGGGCTCGGCGGTGCAGGCGACCACCAGCACGTCGGTGGAGAAGTAGGCCTTGACGTCCT
Source organism: Kineosporiaceae bacterium (assembly GCA_036758885.1). GTDB lineage: Bacteria > Actinomycetota > Actinomycetes > Actinomycetales > Kineosporiaceae > DAIOVT01. The sequence goes on along the minus strand of DAIOVT010000012.1, from coordinate 3,145 downwards.
GGCGGATGTCGCGGCGCAGCACCCAGACCTCGTCGGGAAGCGCCATCGAGCTGGTGTCGCCGGACTCCAGGGCGATCGCGTTCACCAGCGTCACGCTCGAGCCGTGGGTACGCAGGTGGTTGGCCACCGCGGCGGCGAAGCGCGAGGCGGAGGACGGCGTCGACGGCAGCGAGAGCACGACCAGGGTGGAGTGACCCGACTCGAGCAGCCGGCCGGCGACCTCACCGGCCTGGGTGGTCGACTTCAGGGTCAGCTCGGGAGCCAGCGACTGGAGCTCGGCCGGCGAGCGGAGGCGGCGCCGTCCGGCACCGGCAACCAGGGCGGCCAGGGCACCGAGCAGCAGTCCACCGGCGCCGCCGAGGGCGGCCGAGATCGGCCGGGACGCACCCGCCGGCTGGTAGCCGGTCGGTTCGCTGGCGACCTGCACCGAGACCGCGCCGAGGATGCCGGCCTGGGCCTGCGCGGCGAGCTGGCCGATCTGGGTGATCCGGGCACCCTCCGCCTGCACGCTGGTCAGCTTCTCGTTGGCGACCATGTTGTTGTACTCGGTCTTGGTGTTCAGCAACTGGTTCTGGGTGTTCTTGGTGTTGGTGGTGATCACCGCGTTGGCGACCGCCTTGACCCCGTCGTAGGCCTTCTGACCGTCACGGTTGCGCACCGTGACCTTGACCAGGTCGGTGTCGGTCTCCCACACCGCGGTGGTGCGCCGGCTCAGGTCGTCGGACTTCACACCCAGCTTCGTGGCCGCCTCCGACATCACCGCCGGCGAGGTGGCCATGAACTCGACCGTCTGGCCGACCTGCTTGACCCGCTGGCTGTCGTTGACGCCGAGCAGCCGGATCACCGCCGTCGACTGATAGTTCTGGGCGGCACCGAGCAGCAACCCGATCACCGTGCCGATCAGCGCGGCGATCACCAGCCAGGGCCAGCGGGCACGCAGCAGCGCGAACACCGGCGCCGGCCGCGAGTCCGCCTTGGGCAGACGGCGGTTCTCGGCGGGCATCGGCTCGGCGGGAACGGGGAGTGACCCCGACGGAGGGGGCTTCGGCACGCCGCCGGAGGCACCTGCCTCATCCGGGGAAGTCATGACCGACATACTAGGGAGTCTCGCAAAAGAATCAGGCCGCCGAGGCGAGCAGCGGCAAATCGGACTGTCGACGAACTTTGACGAACCTTTGACGAACGGGGTGTTTGGTGCACGACGAGCGATGGATCATCGTCGCTGATTCTCCCTTCCTGCCTCCCACCGGAGGGGGTGAGCAGGAACATCTCGGATTCGTCCGAGCCGCGGTGTCCGAAGGCATCCTTGCCCTGTTGGTACTGCCGGACGGCGACTCGGCGGACGTGCAATCGTACCGACGGTTGGTAGCCGGTTCGCCGATCGTAACGACTCCGCGGCGAAAGAACCCACTATTGCTGATATCTCCACGTACGCCATACGTGGTCTCCTCACGTCCGGCACCCACCGATCTGGTCGGCCGGGTGCGGGCGCTGGCACCCGACGCGACCGGGATCGTGTTGTTCTCCTACAAATCCCGGGCGATCGGCGAGGCATTGGCCAGGGGGTTGCAACTGCCGCTGATCCTGCGCCAGCACAACCGCGAGGGCGCCTACCACCACAGCCTGGCCGAGCAGACCCCGGGCCCCCGCGGCTGGGTGCTCCGGGCCGAGGCGCACCGGATCAGCCGTGACGAGGCGCGGTTGGCCCACGCCGACTGGATCACCGGAACGGCGGACATCTCCGCCGCCGACGCACAGTGGCGGCGCAGCATCGGCACCCCGAACGTCGAACACATCCCGCCGTTCGCGGCGAGCGAACGCTTCGCCAGGCCCGCCGACGGGGCCGCAGCCGGGCCCGTGGACGGCGCGGCGGAGGCGCCGTCCGTGGTTCAGGACGGCGCGGGCTCAGCCACCGGCAACGCCGAGAACCCGCCTGACAAGGGCGGTTCGGGCGACGGCGGACCGCCGCGGGTGCTTTTCCTGGGCACCCTGGACACCGCCACGAACGTGGGCGCGCTGACCTGGTTCCTGGACGGCGCGTGGCCACGGATCATCGCGAAGCACCCGGACGTCGTGCTCGACGTGGTCGGCCGCTCCCCGTCGCCGGCCCTGCGCCGGCGGCTCGAGGAGACCCCCCGGGTGGAGCTGGCGGCCGACGTCCCGCAGATCGATCCCTACCTGCGCCGGGCCGACGTGGCGATCAACCCGGTGGTCAGCGGGTCCGGGGTGAACATCAAGGTGATCGAGTACCTCGAGGCCGAGGTGCCGCTGGTCAGCACGTCGCTGGCGGTGCGCGGACTGCCGCTGCGCCCCGGGGTCGACCTCGAGGTGCACGACGAACCGAACGGTTTCGCCGACGCCGTGCTGGCCCTGCTGGCAGACCCTCGGGTCGCCCGCGAGATGGCCCGTTCGGGGCGGGAACAGTTGGTCGAACTGCTCGATCCGGCCCGCAATCTGCGCCGGGTCGCCGCCATGATGCACAGCTGAGTCACGGCAACTTCTCAGCGGTCCGGAAGAGTGATTCGCGCGATATCGGCGACTGTTTCCGAATTCAATTGGTTCTCCCGTAGAGCGCCTTGTACTCGATCGCGGATTCAGGATTCTGATCCGAGTCCCAGATCGCCGACCGCAAATAATCCGCGGATTCGTTGAAATAGTTCTCGAAGGCGATGTCCGAGGCATTCTGGGCGAACCACATGTACATGGAGAAAATGAAGTAGTCATTGTCACCGCCACCGCTGCGATCGGTTGCGGTCAGCCCCCACTCGGGCACCGCGAACTTCTTGCCGTGGGCCTTCGCGAACTCGAGGACGTCGGCCAGACCGGCCGCCCGCTCCGGTCGCAGCGCCTTCTTGAACTGTGACTCCGTGTGAGCAATCACCTGATAGTGGTCATAGTGGTCACAGCCGACCACATCGACCACGTCATCACCCGGATACAGCTTGTTCAGCGAGTCCATGCGATCGCTCTGGTCTCGCAGCACGGCGGCACAGCTGATGTCGAAGACGATGCGCGAGTTCGGCAGTTCACCCTTGATCAGGTGCGCGACGTGCCGGAAGGCGGCGACGAACTTCTCGGGATTGTTCTCACCGTTGCCGGCACCCCAGGGGAACCAGTCGCCGTTCGCCTCCAGACCGATCCTGAT